>CALMRL010000351.1:282-17534 GCA_937873345.1 uncultured Beijerinckiaceae bacterium
CCGACGCGCTGTTCTTCGTCGTCGACGCCCGCACCGGCCTCACCCCCGACGACCGCGCCTTCGCCTCGCTGGTGCGCCGCGCCGGCAAGCCGCTGATCCTGATCGCCAACAAGGCGGAGGGACGGCAGGGCGGCGCCGGGGCCATCGAGGCCTTCGAGCTGGGGCTGGGCGACCCCGTGCCGCTTTCCGCCGAGCATGGCGATGGCATGAGCGAGCTTTATTCCGCCCTGCTGGAAACGCTGCCCGAAGAGACCGCGCCGGCCGCGGAGGTCGAGGATGCCGGCGCGGTCGATCTCGACGACGACGAGGACGGGTCCGAGCTCGACCCGACCAAGCCGCTGCGCATCGCGATCATCGGCCGGCCCAACGCCGGCAAGTCGACGCTGGTCAACCGCATGCTCGGCGAGGAGCGGCTGCTCACCGGCCCCGAGGCCGGGCTGACCCGCGACGCGATCGGCGTCGACCTCGCGTGGCGCGGCCGGCAGCTGAAGCTGTTCGACACCGCTGGCTTGCGCCGCCGCGCCAAGGTCGAGGACAAGCTGGAGAAGCTCGCCGGCGCCGATGCGCTGCGCGCCGCCAGGTTCGCCGAGGTCGTGGTTCTGCTCGTCGACGCCACCGTGCCGTTCGAGAAGCAGGACCTGACGCTTGCCGATCTCGTCGCCCGCGAGGGCAGGGCGCTGGTAATCGGGCTGGGCAAGTGGGACCTGATCGCCGACCGCGGCGCCACGCTGACGAGGCTGCGCGAGGAGGCGGCGCGCCTGCTGCCGCAGGTCAGGGGAATGCCGCTGGTGCCCGTCTCGGGCATCACGGGCGTGGGCGTCGAGCGCCTGCTGGAGGCGGCGATGGCGGTCGAGGTGACCTGGAACAAGCGCATCGGCACCTCGCGCCTCAACCGCTGGCTGGAGGTCGTGCTGGAGCAGCACCCGCCGCCGGCGGTGGCGGGGCGACGCATCAAGATCCGCTACATGACGCAGCCGAAGGCGCGCCCACCCTACTTCATCCTGTTCGGCAACCAGCTCGACGCCCTGCCGACGAGCTACGAGCGCTTCCTGGCGAACGGCCTGCGCGAAGCCTTCGACCTGCCCGGCGTGCCGATCCGCCTGTCGCGCAAGACGAGCGACAATCCCTATGAAGGGCGGCGGCGCAGGGAGTAGGGCGTCGAGGGCGCGGCGGGGTCTTCGGACCTGCCGCGTCGACCGCCGGCATGGCCACCGTCGATGGCATGGCAACCCGGCCCCGCGTCCCTCGTTGTTCCTCGCGAACGACGACGGAGACCACGATGCGCCTGCCCCGAACCTTCTCCAGCGTCGCGGTGGCCGCCGCCGCCCTGGCCCTGCTCGGTGCCTCGGCGCTGGCGGAGGGGCCGGCGAAAAAGCCGAACGGTGACGCGCCGGACGATCTCGCGCCGCTCGGCAAGGCGGGCGACGACGCGACCGGCGATCCGGTCGCGCATCAGAACACGCCGCCGATCGGCGGGGCGACGCAGGGCGGGGGCGGCAATCCCAAGGAGATGGGCGCGGTCGACGCCCAGCGTGCGCAGGACAAGGCGAGCGCCGGCGACAGGATCCAGCCCGACAACAAGTAGGCCGCTGGTCGCGGGCGTCGTGTCGCGCTAAGCCTCGCCCCCATGACGATCCGGTCCTTCTTCGGCGGTCTCTTCATCATCCTCGGTTGCGCAGCGACGACGCTTTGCGTGGCCGCCATGCTGCTCTCCATGCAGATGCAGGGGGGCGACGGGTTGCTCATCGGCCTCGCCGGGCTCGCCGGCGGGGTCGTCGCCCTGGTCGGCGGCAGCGTCATCCTGCTCTACCAGCGGTGATCGCCGGTGCCGTTCGCGACCCGGTCCGATGCCCTACTTCAGCGCGTAGAACACCACCAGCGACCGCTCCTCGTGGTCCTTGTAGGGCGCGACCTGATAGTACAGCAGGCCGCCGCCGTCCGCCGTGCGCCGGCCGAAGGCCAGCTTCGCCGAGGGCTTCTCCGCGTCGGCAGGCTCCACCTGCGCCCATTCCGCGCCTTCGAACACGCCGAGCGGCTGTGTCGGATCGGCCTGATGGATCGCGTTGAAGATCGACAGCGAGCCGACCGGCGTCAACGCCGTCTTCTCGCCCGGCGGGAAGGAGATGCCGTCGAGCGCCGCCGCACCGGTGCCGATCGGTTTCAGGCGCAGCGTCCCGTCGCCGTCGCGTGCCACCGCGATCGACACCATCTCGCCTTGCTTGACCGCCGGCGTCATGTGCTCCAGCCGCTCGTACTCCTCCTTGGTGATGCCCATGTGCTCGTTGTAGGGCAGGGGCTGTCCCGGAGCGTTCGAGCGCACGGCTTTCTTGAACCACTCCATGTCGCCCTGGACGGCGCGGCGGAAGCGGGCCGAGATGTCGCGGTCCGACGCCGCCACCTCGAAGGTGACGACGTGGCCGGTGATCGTGCCGTCCTTGGGCAGGAAGGCGTCGAGCGGCCCTTCGGCGCGGGCCGGCATCGCCAGCGATGCGGCGCCGAGCAGGGTGGCGCAAAGGCGGACGGCGGCGGCGGTGGAAAAGTTCGGGCTGCGGGACATGCGGGGACTCCTCGGGGGCCGGCACGCGTGCCATGCTGGTCGGAGCCGCGCAACCCGCCCTACCCGCCGATGCCGGCGCCCAGCCTCAAAAAGGCGCGCGCCATGCATTAGATGAGGGGCCCGAAGGAGATTGCCCGTGAAAGCGCTCATCATCGTCGACATGGTCAACGACTACGTCGCCGGCGCGCCCGGCTGCGAGGCGCTCGCCAACGAGGCTCAGGCCAAGGCCATCATCCCTGCGATCCGCCGCCTGATCGATCACGCCCGTGCCGACGAGGAATGGGTGACGGTCTATGCCAACACCGCGCACCGCGCCGACGACCGCGAGATCGACATCTGGGGTCGCCACGCCTTGGCCGGCACCCATGGTGCACAGGTTATCGAGGCGTTGGCCCCGGTTGGCGCCGAGCGCGAGATCGTGCTGGCGAAGCGGCACTACGGCGCCTTCGACAAGACCGATCTCGACGACATCCTGTTCGACTACGACGTCGCCGACGTCATCTTGGTCGGCCAGCACACCCACCGCGGCATCGCCCATACCGCCTACGGCGCCTTCCTGTCAGGCTACGACCTCCACGTCCCGATGGATGCGGTGTGCTCGCTGCCCTCCACCGACAACCAGGCGGCGCTGGGCGCGCTTCGCGAGATGTACGGCGCCAATCTCACGACTTCGATTGCGCTGATCGGCCGGCCGGTTCTGCGCACGGCCTCGTTCAACCCTGCGAAATAGCCGGCGGACTTGTTGCCCGGGTGGGCTGCCGCCATATCGATGGTGTCTCCATCAGGTCCCGCCCGGGTCCACCGCCATGACGAACGACGACATCTCAAGCCCCGCCCCCTTCGCCATCGGCTTGCCGGCGGCCGCTTTCGCCGGCGTCCGTTCACGCCGCTTCGCCGCCTTCTGCATCGACTTCACGATCGTCTCCATCATCGCCTTTCTGCTGTCGGGCGTGCTGCTGGTTGTGACGTTCGGTTTGTCGCTGCTGGCGCTGCCGTCGCTTTGGCCGATCGTGGCCTTCTTCTACAACGGCTCCAGCGTATCGGGCCCGCGCATGGCGACGCCGGGCATGCGTCTGTTCGACATCGAGCTGCGGACGGTTGGCGGCACTTGCCCGAGCTTCCTCGCCGCCGCGGTGCACGGCGTGATGCTGTACTTGTCCTGGATGTTCCCGCCGGTGTTCCTGGCCTCGCTCGTCACGCCCGACAAGCGCTGCCTCCACGACATCCTCGCCGGGCTGGTGGCGGTGCGCCGGCCGGACTGAACGGCCGAGTTTCAGGCTGCCGGTGGTCCACACGGCGCTGGATGTCTGCGGATTGACGCTGCAGCGCCGGGCGAGGACTATCAGGCTCTCTTGACGATGCTGTATCGCTCGACGGACCGCCGCTGTCGTCGTGGCGCTGCCGTGCAGAACCTGGCCCTGAGCCGCGTCCTTCCAGTCAGGTGAAAAGACCGCACCATCAAACCATGGGATAAAAAAGTGTCTCTTGGCGGAGACACGCCAGCCTAGGCATCACGCCAGTCGAAGTTATGACATGGCCGTACTCCCGCACCGCACCCAGGCGAGGAACTGCGGGGCTCCCGTGGCGATCGCGCGCCGTGCCAACGCCTCCTCGCGCAGGCGGTCCGCCAGCGTGTCGAGGTCGAGCGCGGCGGCACCCACCCCCGAAACCTTCTCGATCACAGGCAGCATGCTGCGCGCCGTCAGCGCCAGCCAATCGTAGAACGGCGAGGCGGGACCACCATCTACCGGCACCTCGCAGAGGAGCGTCGGCCGCCCCAGGCCGGCGTCGTCGAAGTGCTCGACGAGGTGGGCGCCGACGTTGGGGTGCTTCAACGCCACGCGCATGGCAGTTTGGACCAGGCGGCCGATCTCCTGGATCAGGGGGCTCCCGCCCTCCGACACGATGTGGCCGAGACCCATGAACTCGTGGAACGCCAGCAGCCCGCCCGGCCCGACGTGCGCGGCGGCGGCGCGGAGGAACGCGGCCGGATCGGTCTGGTGGATCAGCACGTAGCGCCCGACCACCATGTCGAACCGGCCGAGGTCGGCGGCGGCGTCGAGCGCCACCTCGCGGAAGGTGACGGTGTCAAGGCCGGCCAGGCGCGCCCGCGCCGCCGCGGTCGCCAGCGCCGGGGCGCCCGGGTCGATGCCCAACACGGAGCCAGTCGGGCCGACGATCCGCGCCGCCAGCATCGCGACGTCGCCGACACCCGTCCCGACGTCGAGCACGCGCATGCCCGGCGCGAGGCCGGCGGCGTGGAGCATTCGCTCCGTGATGGGGTCGAGGATCGAGGCCTGAAGGGCCAGACGCGCCAGTTCGGGGTCGGCGTGACCCAGCATGTACCAGGTATCGGCCATGGTGCTCCTTCTTTACGATTTCTCGCGGCGAACCGTCAGATAAGCTCGGTGATTCTCTTGGGAAGAGCCCGTACGGCGACGAGCCAAAGCGGTCGGTGAGCCAGCTTTCTAGAGGACGGCAGTTGATCTGCTCGCACGGCTGCCACTGAGCGAGTGAGAACACTCTATCTCTGCACTCGAGCGAATGCCAATTGTCGGGAACGGTAAAGATTGACTTTTAGCCGCCGAAGAGCCCGTCGGCTTACGAAATTTATTTATACGCGCTGCTTTGTCGATAGCCGACATATGCAACTATGAGCTATCCGCTGAGCTTTTATGACTATCCGAGAATGGTTTGGCAGCTTCCGGCGAACTTGCTCGGCACAGCTGCCGTTCGAGTGGACGAGGATGGCCTCACACCCCATTCATAACGCATGCGCCAGTCGTCTGACGAGGATCATGGCTGCGGTGAGCACGAAGAGGTTGAGCGTGGAGGATGGCGTCGCCTCATGGTCGCGGTTGAGCCTGCGGCAGCGGCTGAGCCAGCCGAAGGTGCTCTCGATCACCCATCGACGGGGCTGCACGGCGAAGGCCTTCTGCCCCTCGCGATCTGATGATCTCCACCGCAGCGGCAGTGGCGGTGCGGACGCGCTCGCCCTGGTCTGCTACGCCTGATCAGCGAAGCAGTGCGACAGGAAGGGCCCGGGGCGGCACGAGGCCCGCAGCAGGGCGACGCCGCCGTGGCTGTCGTGCAGTTCGGCAGGCGACACGGCGGTGATGAGCAGGCGCCCATCGGTGTCGGTCAGCATGTGGCGCTTGCGCCCGACCCCACGCCTTGCCGGATCATAGCGGCGCCCACCGCGAATGTCGACGCTGCCGGAGCGCTCCGCCACCACGCCGGTGGGGCTGGGGTCGCGCCCTCTTCTCTCGCGTCTCTCGCGGTCGACATGGTCAGCGTCTGATACCAGCGGCCATTTCCTCTGACGCGTGGCTTCCGCTGGGCGATGAGAGATGATTCCATGGTGCCGCGAAGACGGCACGATGGCGGCCCAGCGATCATCGGGAACAAGTGGCCTGGCCATGCCATCCGCAATGCGCCAATCCTTGCTGGATGCTCCAAAGAAGCCGCAGGGCGCGAGCGAGGCGGCGCCGGCAGGTATGAACTCTCCTTCAGTCAATATCGTGCTCGAAGTGACTGCGGCGCCACGGGGTCGGCGCCGTAGAGGCGCGTGCTGATGCGTCCGAAGACCGAGACGGGTCGGAAGAGCGAGGCTTGTGATCTCCCCGCTATGAATGTACCGCCGGACGCCTTCGCGTAGACTTCGTCCAAGCCCCAGAGTTCGACACTGACACGGCCGAAATCGTAGCCGATGAGACCACCGGCACCGGCTATGAGCGCACGGTTCGACGCTATGGCAAAGTTGTAAACGGCGCTTGACCGATCGTTCCCCACCTGGGCGCCGACGTAAGCGACCGGACCGAGCTTGAAATCGCCGAACTTCCTCGTCGCGGCCAGATCGACGTGGATGGTGGGACCTTGGTGATAGCCCGTCACGTAGTTGCTTGTATAGAATTCCGGCACAAGGCGCGCGGTGATGTCATAGCGGCTGTCAAGGTATGAGACTGCCAGTGATGGGATAAACGTGAAGAACGGTTGCGCGACGCCTTCCAGCCCGGTCGAGCCTTTGATCTGCCCGTCCGGCACGTAGGCACCACCGAGGAACTGAACGAAGTAATTGCTGTTCGGGACATGCCACGTCAGGCCGATCGGGGCTATGAACGTGTCGATGATGCCAAGCTCGGATGTATTGATGGGATTGCCGGTCGACACCTCACCACCCGTTTGAAGAACGAAGAAGCTGTACGTCGCGCCCAATATCTGGGGAGCTTGCGGCACGTAGAGCAAGCCGAGCGCGCCGCCCGACGACCTGAGGGTCGGGTTAAAGGTATTTACGGCAGGCGCACCGGGGCCGGTGATCTTTCCTTGCGCCGTGAAGGGCTCCACGAAGCCGTAGAGGCCGGCCGGCGGCAGTGCTGCCGGAATGCCGTCCGTGAGCCCAGGAAAGAGTTCGATGAATGGTGCTCCGAACTCCGTCGCGCTGGCGCTCTGGATGCAAAGGCATAGGAAAAACGCCGCGATGACCCGTCTCATGGAGCCCCCTCCGTAACGCGCGCCGGCTCGTTCGATGCTGCCGGCCATCGTCGCGTTCGCGCTCATCCCGCCATCCCCTCAGATGCCGCAGCGATCACGCAACTTTGAGATCTCAGATAAGCCGATGCGAGCCGCCGATGCTTGCTCGATGCGTGCCGATCCCTTGGCTGCGGCGTGCCTCTTTCAGCGCTCGGGACCTCTGGGATGCGGCCCGCCTAGCCTGGCGCCGTGCCGCAACGCTCGCCTTGCCGGGGTCGCACGCGTCCCGCGGCCAAGGCCCGCTTCGGCGCCATCCGGCGCGGTGGCTGCGGCTCCGGTGGCGCCGGTCTCGTAGACATCGCAGCGGGCCGGGCTGCTATGACCTCGGTCGACGGGGCCGGCCCCGCGCTCCGGCTGTTGCCGAAACATTGGCGGTCGCAAGAGCAAAATGCTGCAGTGATCGAGGAAGCAGCGCCTTGGCAACAGCGCCTTTCAGGTAGCGGTTCTGGGGAGGAAGCAGTCCGATCGCAGCTCGCACTGACCCTTGTCGGCCACGATTAGATGGTCCAAATCTTGCAAAGCAGGTTCGTTCGCACACAGGTTACAGCATGTCTTTGTCTGCTGCGAACGAAACGCCTCCGATGCGACCGATCGACGATCTCAACCTCGCGGAGCGCGAGATCAGCGAGCAGTTGGCGGCGCAGTTCGGCCTGTCGTGCCAGCTCGCTCGAGGGTACTCCCGGATCGGTACGCTCAGGACCTGGAACGTCGGCGCGGTGCGAGCGCACGACATCACGATGGCGCACTGCAGCGTCACACCGGCCTGCCGTCGCCCAAGCGATGCTTCGGCCTCTCCGTTGATGCTCAAGCTCGTGCTGGACGGCACCGTCCTCATCGAGCAGGACGGCCGCCACCGCATGGCGGGTCCCGGCGAGCTCTTCGTGCTCGACCCGCATCAGTTCTACGCCGAGATCGTCTCAGACCCCGTGCGCTTGGCCTGCCTTTGGCTGCCCCGCCGCGCCTTGGCCGACCGCGGGATCATGCATCGCTTCCACGGCTGCCTCCTGCCCGACATGGGCAACGCCGATACGATCGTCGTCCGCGACCTTGTGCGCTCCTTCATCGAGCACTCGTACGGCACGTCGCCGGACATCGGCCTGCGCCTGGAGCGCGTCCTCCTGGACGTCGCCGACGTCATCCTCACCGACAGGCCGTCGCCGGAAAGCCGTGTGGGCCGCCGCGCCACGCTTCACCGGGCGAAAAGCTTCATGGCACGCCATCTCGGCGACCCCGCGCTGGATTATTCGGCGATCAGCCAAGGACTGCGCCTGTCCTCAAACTACCTGGGTCGCCTGTTCCGCGCCGAGAACACGACGATGATGCGCTACCTCTGGGCGCTCCGGCTCGAACACGCGCACCGCCTGCTCGCCCGCCACCCGTCCATGCGCGTCGATGAGGCGGCCTACGCATCCGGCTTCTCGGATGCCGCCCATTTCAGCCGGGCCTACCGCAAGCACTTCGGCACGACGCCGAGCCAGACGCGCCGCATTCCCCGCCTGCTCGAGGGCTGAAGAGGCACGCCGTAGCCAAGGGATCGGTACGCGTCGAACAAACGGCGGCGGCGGACATCGGCCTAATGTCGCGCCGCGGGCGGCACAAACCCGGCGGCGGAAGGCACACAGGATCATGAGCGCGAACGCGACGACGGCCGTATGGAACGACGTGCCCCGAGCGATGCTGGAACGATTCTACGTCGACGGTGAATGGCGCAAGCCCCTGTCGGGCGCCAGGAACGAACTGATCTCGCAGGTCAGCGAGGAGGTGCTCCTTTCGCTTCCGGCGGGTAGCGAGCGCGATGTGGACGCCGCCGTCGCTGCCGCGCGCCGCGCGTTCGACGCCGGCCCCTGGCCCCGCCTCAGCTTCGCCGAACGCGGCGGTCACCTGAAGAAGATCGCAGCCGAGCTGCGCGAGCGCGTCGACCTGTCCGCCCGCCTCCACACAGCGCAGGTCAGCGCGCCCGTATCCTACGCCCGCGGCGCGGTGGAGCACGCGGCCGCGGTGTTCGACTTCTACGGCGACCTCGGGACCCGGCTCGCGGACGGGCAGGATCGTGAACTTGCCTGGGGCAAGGCCAAGGTGTTTGAGGAGCCGGTCGGCGTCGCCGCCATCATCACGCCTTGGAACGCGCCTATCGTTCTCATGTCGTTCTCGGTCGCGGCCGCGCTCCTTGCGGGCTGCACGATCGTGTCGAAACCCTCGCCGGAAAGCCCGCTCGACGCGTTGCTCGTCGCCCACTGCGCGCAGGCGGCCGGGCTGCCGGGCGGGGTGCTCAACGTCGTGCCGGCCGGGCGCGACGTCGGGGCCTACCTGACCAGGCATCGGGACGTCGACAAGATCAGCTTCACCGGCTCCACCGCCGCCGCGCGCAACGTCGCCGAGGCCGGCCTCGACCGGTTGACGCGCTTGACCCTGGAACTGGGCGGCAAGTCGGCCGCGATCGTGATGGACGACGCCGACGTGGCAGCCGCCATGCAGGCGATCGTGCCGCTTTCGATGCCCTTCGCGGGACAGATCTGCTTCGCGCTCACGCGCATCCTCGTGCCCGAGAGCCGGGCGGAGGAGATCCTTGAAAGCTACGTGGGTGCCGTCAAGGGCTTCACTTTGGGCGATCCTTGGGACCCGAGCACCATCATGGGTCCGGTGGTGTCCCAGGTGCAGATGGATCGCATCCTGAACTACATCCGCCTCGGCCGGGAGGACGGCGCGAGGCTGGTGACCGGCGGCGGCAGGGCCGAGCGCTTCGGGCGGGGCTACTTCATCGAGCCCACCGTGTTCGCGAACGTCGATCCCGCGGCCGTCATCGCGCAGGAGGAAATCTTCGGGCCCGTCGTTTCGGTGATCACCTACAAGGACGAGGATGACGCGATCCGTATCGCCAATGGGACGAAGTACGGGCTGACCGGCGCCGTGTTCACCGCAGACAATGAGCGCGGCATCGCTCTGGCACGCCGCGTGCGCGCCGGGAGCGTCAACGTCAACACGTTCAACATCCAGGCCGACGCCCCGTCCGGGGGCGTGAAGCAGTCGGGCAACGGCCGCGTCGGCGGCATCGAAGGCCTGAGAGCCTACCAGGAAACCAAGACCGTCTACCTGCCGGGCTGACCGCCTAGAGCGTTTTCGAGTGAGGTGGACCCGGCTCACGTGAAGAAAACGCGACGAAGAAGGACCGAGAGCTGGTTCCGTGTCAGTGGAAACAGCTCTAGCGGGCGGCATCGGGAACCGATCATTTCAAGGGGGCGAGATCGCCATGGCGGCAGGGGCGGCATCATACGACTACATCGTCGTCGGCGGCGGCAGCGCGGGATGCGCGGCCGCCTACCGGCTCGTGCAGGACTACAAAGCCAAGGTGCTGCTGCTCGAAGGCGGCGGCAGGGATACCAACCCGCTGATCAAGATCCCGGCCGGCTCGTTCAAGCTGGTCTTCACCGACAAGAAGGCGATCAACAACGTCCAGTCCGAACCGCAGCGCCAGCTCGGCGGTCGCGTCGTCAACGTGGCACAAGGTACCGTGCTCGGCGGCGGCAGTTCGGTCAACGCGATGTTCTACGTTCGCGGTACGCCGGCCGACTACGACCGCTGGGGCGAGCTGACGGATAACGAGTACGGCTGGAATTGGGAGGGCATGCTCGCCTACTTCCGTGCGCAGGAAGCCAACATCAAGTTCAACAACAAGCACCATGGCTTCGACGGTCCGATCAAAGTGTCCGACCCGACCTTCGTCGTTGACAGCTCGCACCGCTTCATCCAGGCCGGCCAAGCGCTCGGTCTGCCCTTCCGCGAAGACTTCAACGGCGAGGAGAAGACCGGCGTTGGCTATTGCCAGGCGACGATGCACAAGGGCTCCCGCTGGAGCGCGGCGGACGGCTTCATCCGCCCGCTGCAGGCCTCGACCCTGCTGACCGTGAGGACGGACGCCGCCGCCACGCGCGTGGTCTTCGAGAGCAAGCGGGCCGTCGGGGTCGAATATGTGGTCGGCGGCCGGACCGAGACGGCTCGGGCACGCTGCGAGGTGCTCATGGCGGCGGGCGCCTTGCAGTCGCCGAAGCTCCTGATGCTGAGCGGCATCGGACCCGCAGCGCAATTGCGCGAGCACGGCATCCAGATCGAGGTCGACCTGCCCGGCGTGGGCCAAAACCTGCGCGACCATTGCATGACGGGCGTCGCGGCTTGGTCGAAGGACACGCAGGGCTACTTCGGCGAGGACAAGGGCTGGCGCATGCTTCGCAACGGCGCGCTCCATAAGTTCCTGCGCGCCGGCCCGGCGACGTCGAACGGCGGCGAGGCGCAGGCGTTCGTGACGCTCGGCGACACGGCGGAACCCGACGTTCAAATTTACAACGTCGGCATCATGTGGCCGGGCGCCGGAGTGGCGCCGACCGACCATGGCGTCACCCTGCTGGCCAACCTGGTCCGGCCTTATTCAATCGGCAATCTCAAGCTGAAGAGCGCGAACCCGACCGACAACCCCATCATCAACCCGAACTTCCTGAGCGACAAGCGCGATCTCGACACGATGGTAAAGGCAGTCCGCTACTTGCGGATGATCATGAGGACTCGTCCTTACGCCGACATCGTGAAGGACGAGGTCATGCCCGGCCCCCAGGTCGAGACCGACGCGCAGATCGCCGACTTCTGCAAGCGCACGGTCGAGACCGACTACCATCCCATGGGCACCTGCGCGATGGGCGGAGATGGAAATGCTATGGCGGTCGTGTCGCCCGATTTGAAAGTGCGCGGCCTCGAAGGATTGCGTGTGATCGATGCTTCGGTCATGCCGGACATCATTGGAGGCAACACCAACGCGACCGTGATGGCCATTGCTTGGCGCGGTGTCGACATCATGATGGGCCGCATCGGGCGGCAGGCCAACGATCCCGCGAGCGCTACTGTGGAGATGGAACGCGTCCGGGCGCAGGCCTCTGCCCATCCATGAAGCGGCGTTGCGACACGAAGCAGCACCCGTCATCACAACTACCGTTGGCAGGCTGCTGAAGAAGCCTCGCGCACGGCTTTAAGTGTCCGTTTGAGAAGAAAACGAACAGATTGAGCGGTTTGTAATTCAGAGGTGGCCAGAGCATGGGGCCGCTGATGTGGACAGCCTCGTCGCCGACCGCTGCACGTGCCGCAGCAGCTATCAGCCCGGTGACCAGCGTCGCGGCGGCGGTGGGCCTGTCGGCGCGGTGCCTGGGGCAAGGCTGCCCGATCGCTCTGCAGCGCCCCGGTTCGACGTTGGCTTCGGTTCGGCGTTTACAATGGGGAACGCCTGCCGACGCCCGCGCCTTGCTTCGCGCAAGCCCCGCGGAGCCAAGCCATGATCAAGGACCCTCGCCTCCTCAACCTATTCGTCGAAGGCCTGCGCCTGCTCCACGCCGCCCACCTCCAGGGTGGCGAGCAGGCTCGGCAGAACATCGGTTCGTCGAGCCTGCCCAAGCTCAAGAGGATGCTGACGGCGGGCAGCGAGCTGAACCTGATCCAGGCCAAGCGGCTCGAGCCGATCTTCAAGTCGCTCGGACGCGACATCGAGAAACGGACAGACAGGGCCATGGGCGGCATCGCCGATGCCAACAAGGCGCTGGTCGCCGAAGCCGGCGGCCGTGCCACGCGCGATCTCGCCAACATCGCGTCCGGCCAGGTCGCGGCGCATTTCTACATCTCGACCTACGGCACGCTGCGCGCCTACGCCGAGGCGCTCAGGCTGCGATACGCGGTGGCGGTCTTCGATCGAACCTCGGCCGAGACCCGGAAGATCGACGTCGCCTTCACGGCCCTCGCCGCACGGATTATCAAGGAAGCGGGGAACACCGCCTACCCCCAGGAGTCCGCGCTCTACACGACGGCGGCGCTGCATCCGGTCCGCACCGCGGCCGCCGGTTTCGCGCTGGTGGCGGCCGGCGCAGCGACCGTCATGGCCCTGATGCCGCCAGCCACGCCAGCACCGCGCAACGCCCGGCGGTTGCGCTGAGCCGGCCCGTCTCCCGCGAGCAGAGGCCGACGCCCGCATTCGAAGGCTATCGAGCGAGACGAAGGGCTCGCGTCCGGTGAAACGCGCCACCGCCTCGGCGGCGAGGGGCGGGGGATAGACGGCGTTGTGCGGCACGCGGAGCGTCGGCGCGCGACGCGAGGTCAAAGCCGCGATGTCGGCCAGCATGGTGCCGAAGGCGACGTTCTCGCCGCCGAGGATATAGCGCTCGCCAACTTTGCCTCGCTTCAGCGCAAGCAGGTGCCCTTCGGCGACATCATCGACGTGGACAAGGCTGAGGCCGGTCTCGACGAAGGCGGGAATGCGCCTGTGCGCCGCCTCGACGATGATGCGGCCGGTCGGCGTCGGCTTTATGTCGCCCGGTCCGATCGGCGTCGCCGGCTGCACGATGACCGCCGGTAAAGCGCGCTCAACGACCATCTGCTCGACGAGGGTTTCCGACAGCACCTTCAAGCGCTTGTAGGCGCCGATGGCGTCCGCCGCATCGAGGCGGCTGTCCTCGCCGCAGGGCTTGCCGCCACCGCAGGGCTTCAGTGTCGCGACGCTGCTGGTGTGGACGATGCGCTCGACGCCGGCCGCGAGTGCCGCCTCCATGACGACTCGTGTGCCGCGCTCGTTGGCGTCGATGATCTCGCAGGGGTTGAGTGACCAGAGGCGGTAGTCCGCCGCGACATGGAACAGGTAGCGCACGCCCCTCATCGCGGCGGCGACGGCGGAGGCGTCGCGCATGTCGCCTTGGAAGAACTTGATGTCGAGCGCTTCGAGGTTGTCGAGCGGGCTCGTCGGACGCAGCAGGGCGCGGAGCGAGCAGTTGCAGCCGGCAAGGCGGCGTACGACGGCGGTACCGACGAAGCCGGTGGCGCCGGTCACCAGCACCGTCTCGCCCTCAAGATCCAACCAACCGTCGCCGGACGTGCCGGCGTTCGCGGAAGGCTCGAAAAGCATGCCGTCGGTCATGTCAGCCTCGCGGGAGCGGAACGGAAGCATGGCGCCGTGGGCGTGATGTCGGCGTAGCCGCAGGGACGGACGGAAGAGCCGAGACTCTCGCGACAGGCGGGATCGCAGAGCGCGTCCAATTCGTCGCGGTAGCGGTAGCCCGGCGCCGCGCCGTCAAAGGAGGCGCCGGTTGCCGGGTGGGTGTAGACTTCGACGAGGCCGGGCGGTCGGGCCCGCAACAAAGCGGCGAGGCGGGGCGGCGTGAGGGCGCCGGACCAGCGCAGGCCGAGCAGGGCATCGGGCATGATGACGGCGGCGCGGGCGGCGCGGTGGCGCTGGTGCATCGACATCGTGGTTTCCGCTCTCGCGGAATGCGCCCTGCCGCCGGCGCAGCGCACGGTTTCGACCGGCTCGAAGGGCACGCGCAGCGCGCGCAGGCCGAACGCCCTGCCGATCTGCAGCACCAGAAGGCAGACCACGGGATGCAGATGGAAGTGCCTGTGCGCGTTGACGTGGTCGAGCGGCAGGCCGGTCGCGCGGAAGGCCTCGAACTGCGTCTCGATCTCCGCCGCCATCTGCCGCCGCAGGCCCTCGCTGCAGGCCAGGGCGACTGAAAGCGCGCCGAGGTCGCGTCGCAGCACGCCGTCCCGCCCGACGAGCCAGCCATGCTCCACCGCTTGGCGGTGCAGAGCCGTGCCGGGATAGGGCGCGGCGAGCGACACCTGCAGCGTGTGCGGGTTGATCTCGGTCGCGAAGCGGATCGTCTCCTCGATCGTGTCCCGCGTCTCGCCGGGCAGGCCGAGGATGAAGGTGCCGTGCACGGTAATGCCGAGGTCGCGGCAATCGCGCGCGAAGCGCCGGGCGCTTTCGACGAGCATGCCCTTCTTCACGTTGTGCAGGATGCGCTGATTGCCGCTCTCGAAGCCAACCAGCAAGAGGCGCAGGCCGTTGTCGCGCAGGATCTTCAACGTATCGCGCGGCACATTCGCCTTGGCATTGCAGGACCATGTGACGCCGAGCCTGCCGAGCTCGCGGGCGATCGCCTCGGCGCGGGGCAGGTCGTCGGTGAAGGTATCGTCGTCGAAGAAGAACTCCCTGACTTGCGGCATCGCCGCCATCGCCCAGCGCACCTCCTCGACGACGTGGCCGACGCTGCGGGTGCGATAGCGGTGGCCGCCGACGGTCTGCGGCCAGAGGCAGAAGGTGCAGCGCGATTTGCAGCCGCGTCCGGCGTAGAGCGAGAGGTAAGGATGCTTGAGATAACCGATGAAATAGTTCTCGATCTTCAACTGTTCCTTGTAGACCGGCGTGACGAAGGGCAGCTCGTCCATGTCGTGAAGAATGGAGCGCGGCCTGTTCAAGCGCACTTGGCCCTCGCGGTCGCGCCAAGCGATGCCGTCTACCCCCGCCAAGTCGCGGCCTTCGGCCACTTCCTTGATCGTCAGGTCGAACTCGTTGCCGGCGACGAAGTCGACGGCCTCGTCGCGCATCCCACCCGCTGGATCGACCGCGACGTGGGCGCCGACGAAGCCGGCCCTGAGGGCCGGATTGGCCGCCTTCAGCGCCTTGAGGCAGGTGACGTCGGAGGCGAACGAGGGTGCCGAGGTGTGCAGCACGGCGAGGTCGAACTCGCCCGCCTTCGCCACGACCTGCGCCAGCGTCGTGCGGTGCGGCATCAATGAGGGTGGAGCCCGGCACCAGCGCCGCCGGTTGCGCCAACCAGGTCGGATACCAGAAGGAGCGGATCTCGCGCTTCGCCTGGTATCGCGAGCCGGCGCCGCCATCGAAGCCGTCATGGGAAGGGGCTTGCAAGAACAGCGTGCGCATCAGCCTGCCCTTTCCTGGGGGACGAAGGAGCCGTCGGCGCGGGAGCGATAGCGGTGGCCGCGCCAGATGACCGCCGAGCCGCAGAAGCTCGCGAGGTGGACCGCGAACAGCAGGAGATCGCAGACCGGCAGCAGCCAGTCACTCCGCGGCGCGCTGCCGAAGTGTCGCGCGACGTCGCGAACAAGCACGGCGCGAAGCACGAGCGCCGCGACGGCGAGGGTGCCGGCGGCAGGGGCGAACCTCGGCGGCGCGAGGCAGGCGGAGGTGAGCGCCAGTGGCAGGGGGTGGGTGATCAGCGCGCCGAGATGGCCGGTGGGATTGATGCCGCGGATGGTGCGCGCGACGCGTAGCTGGTGCGACAGCACTGCGGCGAGGCTGCGCTCGCCGCAGTCATGCCGAACGGCGAAGCCCGGCACGACGACGCTGAGCCCGAGCGCGCGCACCGCCACGCCGATGGCGTGATCGTCGGCGAGGTGGTCGGAGAAGGCTTTGAGACCGCCGATGCGCCGGAGCGTGTCGCGCTGGATGGCGATGGTCGAGCCGAAGCAAGGTTCGGCGGCCCCGAGCCGCATGCCGGCAAGGACGTTCGGCAGAAAGTGTCCGTCGATCGCCAGCGCGGACAGGCTGGCGTGGAGGCCGGCGCCTCTCCCCGGCGTAGAGGCAGGTGACGGCGCCGACACCCGGGCGCGCGAGCGCCCCTGTGACGCGCGCCAGGTATCCGCGCTCGACGGCGATATCGTCGTCGGCGAGTACGAGCACGTCGTGACGCGCCTGCTCGAGGCAGTGGATCAGGTTGCTCACCTTGCGATTGCTACCGGCGAGGCGCGGGTCGACGACGATCTCGATCGCGCGGTCGGGCCGGAGCGCCGCCACTCGTCGTGCCACGGCGAGGGCAGGGTCTGATCGATCCTGGCAGCCGAGCACCAGCTGGATCGCACCGCCGTAGTCCTGGTCGCAGAACGACAGCAGCCGTTCAAGCAGGCCATCCGCGTCGCCGTGCAGCGGCTTCAGGACGCTCACCGCCGCCTCGCCGGCCGAATCGTCGCGAGGGTCGCGGGGAAGGCGCCGCACCGCCGCGATGGCGAGCAGGAGATACAGGCAGCCGGCGAGCGCGACGGCCGACAGCAGCGAGGCGAGGAAAGGAGCGATCGCGACGGGCGCCGTCATGCCGCGCGTGTCCCGCGGCCGGCATAGCGGCGCATCAGGGTGCGGCGAGAGAGGAAGACCTGCACGCGCGAGCGCGCCAATGTGTCGATCCGCAGCGCCACGCCGTTGCGCGCCAGCACCATCAGAGAGATCAGCACGTTCTCGCCGAACCTGAGCAGGCGGCGGCGCCCCGTCATCACGCGGAGGTCGGCGACGGGCTCGAACCCGTAGCGACCCGAGCTCCTGACACGCTGCCGGACCGGGGCCGCCGTGCCC
>CALMRL010000351.1:17544-21922 GCA_937873345.1 uncultured Beijerinckiaceae bacterium
TCGAACCGCCTTCGCCTGCATGAGCCTGCGTTCCATCTCGGCGCGGATGGCGGCGATGTCGTCGAGGTCACCGCGTTCCGCGAGGTGCTTCGCCAGCTCGCGCAGCGAGAAGTCCAGGCAGCGGTTCATCTGCCGCGCCCAGCGAAGGGAATCCCCATGCAGGATCGGTAGCCGTTCGTTCCAAAGGTGGAGATTGACGATGCGATCGCCGCATCCGGCGCCCGTGCCGTCGTCGAAGCCGACATCCTGCTCGAGCGCACACAGCTGCAGCCGGAAGATCGCCTGCGGATGCCGCGTGAACTCCTCGACGCCGTGGCGGACCTGCAGGCGACGATCGATGGCGAAGACCAGGCGACCGAGCAGGCCGGCGATCCATCCGCCCGCGGGCGCATCGGAACCGCGCAGCTGCGTCGCATCGCGCGCCGACCGCGCCGCGTAGCCGAGGCACCGGTCGTCATCCGCAGGCGACGCATCGTGGACCTGGTGGGCGTTCTTCAAGATCAAGCTGCTTCACGCTCCATTCGTCAGCTGCTCGTGGGGCCGGCGGGTCGTCGCGTCGCCATACTGATGGTCCCTGGTCCAGGGACGGTCGGCCATCCGATCGGCATGCGGCTTCAGGGCGAGCGTCTGGACCACAGAAAGCCACCCGCGCTCGAAGGCGATGGCCATGCCGGGCAGGTACACGCGCCAGATGCGCATCCGTTCGGGGCCGGCGAGGCACAGCGCAGCCTCGGCCTTGGCCTCGAGCCGGGCGCTCCACAGCCGGAGCGTGCGGACGTAGTGCGGACGGAGGTCCTCGACGTCGATGGGCTCAAGGCCAGCCGCGGCGATGGCGTGGAGGAAGCCGCCGATGTGCGGAAGCTCGCCGCCGGGGAAGACGTGGCGGTCGATGAACTCACCGCCGGGCGGCCCCTGCGCGGCGCCGGCGGAGTCGGTGACGGTGATGCCGTGATTGAGCACGGCACCGCCCGGCTTCACCAACTTGGCCAGCAGGCGGCAGTAGGCTGGTAGGCCGCGCAGGCCGACGTGCTCGTACATGTCGACAGACACGACCTTGTCGAAGCAAGCCTCGCCAGACAGATCGCGGTAGTCGCCGAAGCGCACCTCGACGCGGTCGGCGAGGCCCGCCGCCGCCACCGCCGCCACGGCGCACTCGTGCTGCTGCCGGCTGAGTGTGATGCCGGTGCCGCGCACGCCGTACCGTTCCGCCGCATAGCAGAGCAGGCCGCCGAAGCCGCAGCCGACGTCGAGCAGCGCCTCGTCGGCGCGCAGCCGCAGCTTGCGGCAGATGTGGTCGAGTTTGGCCTCCTGCGCCTCGTCGATCCCCTCCCATCCGGTCTGGAAGTAGGCGCAGGAGTAGACCATGCGCCGGGCGAGCCAGAGGCGGTAGAAGGCGTCGGAGACGTCATAGTGGTGGCTGATCGCCGCCGCGTCGGCGCGCCGTCCGCGGCGACGCAGCGGGTTCCGCATCCACCGCGCCAGCCGCGAACCCGCGCTCACCATCGTGTTCCGGCCGATGCGCTCCGCGAGACGGATACCGGCCATCATCACCTCTTGGATCGGTCCCTCGACGGTGAGGTCGCCGGCGACGTAGAAATCGCCGAGTCGGGCCATGTCGCCGGTGAGCAGGGCACGGAGCGGCCTTGCCGTGTGGATCGCGATCGTCACGGTCGGCGAGGGAGCGAGATCGAAGCACGCCCCGTCGGCGAAGCACAGCCGCACCGGCGGCGGATCGGCGGCGAGGCGCCGTCGCAGCGCCGCCAGCATGTGATCGCGCAACTTGAGCGCATATGGGCCGGCTGTTCATGCCGCCTGCCCCTCGTCGGTGCGTCGGCCAGGAAGCGGCTCCTCGTAGAGCGTCGTCAGGATGATCCTGATCGCCAGTGCGACCGGTGTCGCCAGCACCACGCCGACGACGCCGAACAGGATGCCGCCCGCAAGGAAGCAGAAGATGATGACGGTCGGATTCACCCGTCCCGCGCGGCCGAGGACCAGCGGGCCGATGAATTGGTCGATCGAGAGCCGCAGCAGGGTGGCGTAGACGATGTAACCGATGATAGCGCCGACGCCGCGCGCCTCGCGGATCGCGGCGAAGCCAGCGATCACCGCCGCGGCGCCCGGACCGACCACGGGGATCATCTCGGCGAAGCCGGTCAAGACCGCGAGCAGCACAGCGTTCTTCAGATGCAGGAACAGGCCGAGGCCGACGTAGGCGGCGGCGATGGCGATGGCGATGGCGATGGCGATGGCGTAGATCACCACCACGCCGACCCCGGCGAAGTAGCGCAGCGGCACCGGGGAGAGCTGCCGCCAGATCGCCTCCGCCAGCGGGCGCTGCGCCGGCGGCACGAGCGCTAGGACGCCATGCTCTATCCCTGGTCCGCCGGCGAGAAAGTAGAACAGCAGCACCAGGGTGAGGAAGGCTCCGAACAGACCGGCGACGCCCCCGCCGGCCACCGTCGCCAGCACATCCGCCTGCAGCACCGTTTTGCGGAGCCCGTCCATCGCTTGGCTGGCCAGCTTGGCGGCGTCGGTGTCGCCGCCCATCAGCGACACGTTGCCGGTGCCGATCGCGCCTTTGATCGCGTTTTCGATGATCGGCCGGAGGTGGGTCGCGATGTCCTTGCCTTCGTCCAGGAGCGCGGGCACGGCGAGCCAGCCGAGGAGGCCGAAGACAGAGACGAGCGCGACGAAGACGAGCGCAGCGGCGGCGGTGCGCGGCAGACGCGGGTGGAGGGCCATGGCCTCGATCAGCGGGGTGCAGACGAAGGCGAAGGCACCGGCGATGACGAAGGGGAACAGGATCGCGCGGACGAGATAGACGAAGAGCACGACGCTGCCGGCGGCGGCGGCGATCGAGCGTCCCGACACCTTGTTCAGCGGCTGCTGTCCCTCGACGCGAGGAAGTGGCGGCCCGATCCGGCCGGACGCAACGTCGGCCTGGTCGCCGGCGACGCTCATGGATAGGTGCGCCCCTTCCAGCGGGTCCGCCCCGTCGCTCGGCGGCGGACGCTGTCGACAGCCATCACCGCTCCGCAGGTGTAGCCGAGTGGAAACAGCAGCCCGTACCAGGTGGGATGCCGAAGTGCCGCGCTCCCGCGAGGTGGAAGGCGAAGACGGCCAGCGAGGCGGGTAAGGCTGCGGCGAGGGCAGGCCAGGTGGCAGGCCCGGATCGCGCCGCGCCCGCGGCGACGACTGGTAGCGCGAGCGCCAGCCAGGACAGGATGAGCCCGGCAACGGCGGCGAGGACCGTCGCGGCCGACCCGCCCATCATGTCGACGAGGTTCTTCGACACCCCGATCCAGAGGGACTGCCAACCCGTGTACATGCGGGTTTCAAAGAGTGCGTCGCCGCCGGCGATGTGGATGCGGTAGCCTTGCCGCTTGAAGAGCCGCGCGAGAGCGACGTCCTCCGATATGTCGGCGCGCACGGCACCGTGGCCGCCGATGGCCCTGTAGGCGCGATGCCGGACCAGGATGAACTGCCCCGTCGCCGTCGCCTCGCCGCTTCCGGGATCCTGCAGTCGACCGAGGTCCTGCGCGAAGGCGAGGAAATAGAAGCCGCACGGCATCACCAGCCGTTCGGCGAAGCCGAGAAGGACCTGTCGCGGCGTCAAAGTCAGGAAGTCGAGGCGCTGCTTCTCGGCCTCGGCTAGGGCGGCAGTGAGGAGACGGGGTCGCGCCCGCGTGTCGGCATCCATGAAGCACAGCCATTCGACATCGTCCGCGACACTGTCGGCGCCGACCGAGCAGGCGTGCGACTTGCCGGTCCAGCGTTGCGGCAGGGACGGGCAGGTGAGCTGCCGCAGGCGGGGACAGCGCGCCGCGACGGCGGCGACAATGGCAGCTGTGCCATCGGACGAGTGATCATCGACCACGAGGAGCTGGACGCGATCGGGCGGGTAGGTCTGCCCGCGCAGGCCGGCGAGGCAGGACGCGATCGTCTCCCCCTCGTCGCGGGCTGGCACGATCACCGCGACCTGCGCCGGCACGAGCGGTTCGGCATCTACGGGAAGGCACCGGAGGAGCAAACTTTGTAGCCATGCTCGACTTAGAATCAGGGACAAAACCGCTGCAGCTGTTTTCGGCAGATGAGGGCGCAGGCGAGGGTGGTCAGAGCAAGATGCAGGTCGACGCGCTGCTCGTAGCGGATGGCAAGGCGGCGGAAGCGGGCGAGCCATGCCAAGGTGCGCTCGACGACCCAGCGATAGCGGCCGAGCCGCTGGCTGGGCTCGATGCCGCGCCGGGCGAGGCGAGGCTTGATGCGGCGAGCCCGGCACTCCTGCCGGCAGCGACGATGATCGTAAGCTTTGTCGGCGTGCAGCTTGTCGGGCCTGCGCCGAGGGCGCCCGCGCCGTCCCGTGCGCACGCCGGGCACC
>CALMRL010000352.1 GCA_937873345.1 uncultured Beijerinckiaceae bacterium
GCGCTGGCGCTCGGTCGACGGCTCGACGCCGGGCGCGACGGCGCTGACAGGCTCGCTCGACCTCGATCGCTTGGCGCTCGGCGACATCGCCGCGCTGCTGCTGGGACCTCCCCGCTCGGCACCCAGCGGCGCCTCCTGGTCGAACGAGCCCTTCGCCGCCGGGCTCGCCGACCCGCCGCGCGGGCTGATGACGCTCCACGTGAGGACGCTCGACCTCGGGCTCGGCCCGGCGGCCGCCGATGCCACCCTCGACGTCGGAACCGCGCCGGACCTTCTCACCGTCAAGCATCTCGGCGCCGCCCTCGCCGGTGGACGTCTCGAAGCGGAGGGTACGCTGCGCCGCGACGGCGGACAGGCGACCCTCGCCGGCACGCTGGCCTTGAAGGGCGTGAAGCTCGACATCCCCGCGGTGGAGACCTTCGCGGCCCTCAAGCTCGAACTCGCCGGCAGCGGCACGTCGCCGCTGGCGCTGGTCGGCAGCCTTGCCGGATCGGGCGACGCGACCCTTGCCGGCACCGTGCTGCCGGGCTTCGACCCGCAAGCGCCAAGGAGCGTCCTCGCCGACACGGAGAGCGATGCGCTGGCGGTGGACGCCGAGAGCATCAAGCGCGGCTTCGCCGCCGCGAATGCCGGCACCGGAGCACCGGCATCGATGGCGATCGGCACGCGGCGCCTCGCGGTGAGCCTCGCCTCGGGGGTGCTGACCCTGACACCGCAGGGCGACCCGGCGCACGTGGGTCCGATCACCGCCTCGCTCGGCGGACGCTTCGATCTCCGTCACCTGCTGGGCGAGCTTGCCGTCACCGAGACGCTAAGCGAGCTGCCGAAGGGCTGGTCCGGTGCGCCGCCGAGCCGCACGGTCACGCTCGACGGCCTGCCCGGCGCCGCGCGGCGCTCGATCGATGTCGGCGACTTCGTCAACGCCGTCGCGGCCCGCGCGATCACCCGCGAGACCGCGCGCATCGAGGCTTTCGAGTTCGACGTGCGCGAGCGCGCGCTGTTCAACGCCCGGCTGGTGTTCGATCGCCGCCGCGAGCAGGACCGCCTCAGGGCGGAGGCCGATGCCAGGGCTGCGGAGAAGGCGGCGGCGGAAGCCGCGCGCCTCGCCGAGGTCGAGCGCCGCGCCAAAGCGGACGCCGCACTCCCGTTCGACGGACGAAGCGAGACGGCACCGGGACGGCTGCCGCAGCCTACACTGCCGCCCTTGCCGCCGCCGTCGAGGACGCCGCCCGATCCCTCGACCGCGGGACGCTATTGAGCCGGATGCTCCGCCGCTTCCAGCAGGTAGACGCGGATCGCGGAGGACAGGTTGGCATCGCCGCGCCGCTCGTCGATGGCGGCGACCAGGGCAGCGATGGACTGGCCTCGGCGCTCGGCAAGCGCACGCAGCCTGCCCCAGAAAGCGTCCTCCAGCGAGATGCTGGTGGAATGGCCGGAGACCAGGAGCGAGTGCTTGCCGATCCGCGTCGGCGGATGCGCGGTGCGCCCCGCAGACGAGGGGGTCAGGGGCGTTCGCGGCATTTCAGTCCCCGGCTTCACCGGCGGCGTCCGGCGTTCGCGGCTCCAGCCTGGCGCCGTCGAGCAGGCGGGCGGCGCGCCCGGCTTCCATCGCCTCGCCCTCGCGCTCTGCCCGCGTCCGGCCCGAGCGCGTACGATTGGCGGCGGCCATCGCCTCGGCGTCGGTCCGGTGTTTCGCCTTGCGCACCCGGCGCAGGTTGACGATCTCGCCCATCGCGGCTCAGGGCTTTTTGCGGAAGGCATCGATCGAGACGACCTTCGCCTCATCGGCGACCTCGGCGCTTTTGGCGACGCCACCCTTTCCTGGCTTTTCCGCCGTTTGATCGGGCTGCTGCGGTGCGGTGGGCGGCGCCGGCGCGGGCAAGCCGCTCCGCACGGGCTGCGGCAACATCGCGATCGAGGCCGGCTTCGTCACCTCGGGCTTCAGCGGCTCGGCGTCGCGCTCCTCCTCCGTCTGCGGCTCGAACTTCAGCGAGAACTGCACGGACGGGTCAAAGAAGCCGGTCAGCGCATCGAACGGGATCAGCAGAATCTCGGGAATGCCCTTGAATGACAGGCCGACCTCGAAGCCGTGATCGGTCACCTTGAGGTCCTCGAACTGGTGCTGGAGGATGATCGTCATCTCGTCGGGATATTGCTCGCGCATCCGGCTCGACAGCCGCACGCCCGGGGCGTGGGTGCGGAAGGTGATGTAGAAGTGATGATCGCCGGGCAGGCCGTTGCGGGCGACGTCGGCCAGCACGCGGCTCACCACGCCGCAGAGGGCCTCCTGCACCAGCAGGTCGTAGCGAATCAGGTCGTTCGGCATGAAGGAAACCCGGATGCACAGGAGGACCGGCATCAGCCGATGCCGGCGGTCGGCGACCCTCGCGAGTTGCCGGAGCGGTCAGCAGCCAGCCGACCCGCTAGCGTTCCGCGGGAGGCAGGCGGGCGCTGCCGCGATTATGCATCGCCGCCGGCGAATTGAAAGCCGGCGACGCGGTTAAATCACGGGTGGTCACTGCTCACGGCGAGGGAGTGCGCGCATGGGGGTTGAGTGGAGGCTTCTGTTGCCAGGTGCCTCCGAACCCCGCCTTACGGTGCTACCCGCAAGGACTTTAGATCGGTACCGTCACCGCATTACGCGGCGAGGGCCACCGGAGCATAGTTGTCGTTGGCAACTATAAGTTTAGCCCGATAACGGCGGTACAATGCCGGGCAAAAGACCGTCCTTTACACTTCCCGTCGATCCTGTTTCGCCCCCGCCGAAGAGCCGCTGCTTCGATCCGTCCCGCTGGACGCCTGCCGGCGCGGCGTGGCACGTTCGAAGCGAAAGGGTCTTGGGTGGAGGCGCCGGGTACTGCCCCCGGGTCCGAAAAGCTTATTCCGACGCCGTTTATCACCATATCCGCCTTGCGGCAGCTTTCGAGATATAGGCGATTTTCAGGAATTCGCCAAGGGCGGTCATGCCACGAGACGAGCGCGGCGGCAGGATGCAGGGAGCGGTGTGGCGAGGCAATCCCCGGCTGAGTCGTTCGAGATGGTCGCCGCGCCGGTGCCGCCGTTGCTGGCCGACCGGGGCGTGGCGCTGCGCTTGCCGGCGCTGCTCGTCAGCCTTGGGGCCATCGCGCTGGCGGCGCTCGCCATCGCCGCGCTGGCAGCAAGCCTGATCCTCCTCGCTCTTCTGGCGCACGAGGGCCGGGAAGAGCTATCCGACCTGATGATGCAGGCGCGCTTCGATCCCGTGATGCGGCTGCAGGTCGGCGCCGGCGAGATCAGCCTGCTCTACGTCGGGCTCGGCGCGGCGACACTGGGCGCGGCGAGAATCGTCGGCGGCCGCGATTGGCGCCGTCTCGTCGCCCTGGCGCAGGCGCGACTGCGTTGGGGCAAGATCGTCGGCATCTGCCTCGGCACCCTGCTCTACGCGGCTGCGCTGACCCTCGCCCTGCTGCGGCTGCAGACCCAGCGCGTCGCCACGGACGGCCCGACCAACCTGCTGCTCCTCGCCGGCCTCATAGGCAACGTCGTGGTGCTGGCCCCTCTCGCCGAGGAGTTGTTCTTCCGCGGCTGGCTGTACACCGGCCTCAGGGAAAGGCTCGGTTTCGGCCCCAGCTTCGCCCTCACCACTTTGGCCTTCGCGGCGATGCACTGGGACGCCAACCACCGCCGCATCCTGCTGGTCATGCCCCTCGCCGTGGCGCTCGGCATCCTTCGCGAGGCGTGAGCGGGCCGGCACGGCGAAAGCGCTTGAGCTTTCCCGCCGCTGCGCCCAGAACGCGAGTTGCCCAGCCCCGCGCGTCGCGATCGGAGAGCCCGTGCCGACCCTATCGAAGGATGCCATCGGCGAGACGGGCGGCGCGCCGGCCGCGATCCCCTACGGCCCCGTCGGCCTCGTCCTCAGCACGCTCGCCATCCTCGCGATCACGGCGGCGATCCTGCTGGCGGTCGGGCTCGCCGGCTTCGGCGTCCTCGCGGCGCGCGACGGCGTGCAACCGGCGATGCGGCAGGTCGGCGACCTCGCCCACGCCCTCGAGGCGGACCAGGACACGGCCGACAGGATCGGCATCGTCGCCGGCATCGGCAGCTACTGCGTCCTCGTGGTCTCCGTGGTGCTCGTCGCCCGCTTCCGCTCGCGTCGCGGTTGGACCGAGTTGATCGGCTGGCGTCCGTGGGACATGGCGCGCGGCCTGCCGATCGTGCTGCTGCTGCTCGCAGCCACCCTGTTCTATTCCCTGATCGCCTCGTCGCTGATCGAGCAGGTCTACCCGCAGGCCAAGGACTGGGTGCAGACCCCGAAGGGCACGGGGTGGATCATCGCCTTCCTCGCGATGGCGACGCTGTTCGCGCCGGTGGCGGAGGAGCTGCTGTTCCGCGGCTGGATCTACACGAGCCTGCGCGCCCTGATCGGCGCGCGATGGGGCATTCTCGTCTCGGCGGTGCTGTTCGCCCTCGCCCATTGGGAATCGACGCACCTCTACGCCCTGGCGGTCTTCCCCGTCGGGCTGGCGCTCGGCTACGTCAGGCAGCGCGCCGACTCGATCGCCGCCTCGATCACCTTGCACTCGCTCTACAACGGCGTTGCGGCCGTGCTGCTGTTCGTCGCCGGCAAATAGCTCCCCCGCCGCGCCGGGCGGTCAGGACTTCTGCCAGGCGGTGATCGCCTCATCGAGGTCGCGCTCGCCGGCAGAGCCCTTCTCGAAGGTCAACTTGGCGATCTTGCCGCTCTGCAGCAGCATCGGCACATCGATCCACTGCATCTCCTTCAGCTGCTTCAGGTTGACCGTTTCGGCGTTGCCCGGCGACAGGCCGACCAGAAAGGAGTTCTGCACCACCGGCACGGTGACGCCAGCCAGCGCCTCGCCCGAGGGCGAATCCTCCTGGCGCAGCTGCGGCACGCTGATCTGCTGCACGTCGCCGGAGAGCGTGCCGGGCTGCATGGTGAAGCGCACCTTGATGGTGTGCGAGGCCGGCAGCGAGGCGTCGGTGTTCTTCTCGAAGGTGACGACCGCCTTCATCCGATCGTCGGGAAGGTCGATGTCGGCCTCCACGGAAGTGACGTCGCCCGTGCCGGCGTTGTTGATCTTCCACACCACCGTTCCGAGGAAGGTCTTGACCTTGTTCGGCTCGTCTGGCGCCTCGATCAGCAGGGCGGCGCGCTGCGCCACCGGCACCTCGGGGTTAGCCGGCGCGGCCGTGTTGGACCGGCTCGCGACGTCGCTGCCCTTTGCATCGCCTCGCGCGGGGGCGCCGCCCGCCGTGGCCCCCGGTCCGCCGACGCGCTCGGCGATCTTGCCGCCGTCGGCCCCCGCGGTCTGATCGCTCGGCTTCACTCTGACCACGCCGGAACGCGGGTCGCGCAGCTCAAAGGCGGCGAGCGCCACGGCGGCCACAACGATCAGGCCGATGCCGACCGGGATGATCCAGATGCGCCGCCTCGGCCCTTCGCTCGCGCGAGGCTGCGGCGCGATCGGGCGCTGGCCGTCGGCGCGGGGGCGCGAGACACCGTCCGCCGCTTCTGGCATCCTCCATTCGTCCAGGGAAAGGTCGCTCAGCCATGCCGTTCGACGACACCGACCCGTCCGGCCGACGCGAAACGCCGGGCGCGCGCAACGTGCTCGGCGGCGCGCTGATCCCGTGCAGCTCGGAGCCGATGACGGGGTTTTTCCGTGATGGCTGCTGCAACACCTCGCCGGCCGATGTCGGCAGCCACACCGTGTGCGCGGTGATGACGGCCGAGTTCCTCCGCTTCTCGGCCGCGCGCGGCAACGACCTGGCGACGCCGCGCCCGGAGTTCGGCTTTCCTGGCCTCAACCCCGGCGACCGCTGGTGTCTGTGCGCCCCGCGCTGGCAGGAAGCCCGAGAGGGGAATGCCGCTCCCGCGGTCGTGCTCGGCGCTACCCACCAGCGGGCGCTGGAGCATTGCCAACTCGCCGACCTCCGGGCGCACGAAGCCGAGGACTGAGCCGCCGCGCGCGGTCCGAGACCGCGTCGAGTTGGCAAATCGAGCGTCAGCCTTTACCTTTGCTGCAACAAAGTATGTCGGTGCTCGCGACCGGAGGCGCCGTCCAGGTCGGGCGCCGGACTCCGGGAGGCCTATGCGCCGAACCGCTCCACGTCGTGCGACAT
>CALMRL010000353.1 GCA_937873345.1 uncultured Beijerinckiaceae bacterium
AACGGGCACGGGGTGTGCGGAACTGGCGCCAAAGCTCGCCCACGCTCTTGTCGGCGGGTGGGCCGCCGGGGACGAAGAAACGTGTGCCGTCGAAATGGTCGGAGGGCGGGCCGCTGTAGTATGGATTGCGTGTCATGCGCCGCGGGATGCCCCTGGATCGTGGCGTGAGCGGGTCACGGCGGGTCTTCGCGCGCCTCGACCGCCGCCTTGATCTTTCCCGCCTGTTCCGTCATATCCCGCTCGATGCGCGCGGGCCTCACGGCTGGCGCCCGATCCGTTTCCGAACCCGTCCGTCCCGCCCGGACTCCGAGTCCACGGGACGCGCGAAGGCACGAAGGCCGAAGCCATGAAGGTCCGCAACTCCTTGAAGTCGCTGCGCGGGCGCCACCGCATGAACCAGCTGGTTCGCCGCAAGGGCCGCGTCTACATCATCAACAAGGTGCAGAAGCGCTTCAAGGCTCGCCAAGGCTGAGTCGCGGGTCGTCCGACGGCTTGCGGGCGCCTCTGCGCTTTGACGAGGGCTCCCGTCGGCCCTAGTCTTCAAGCATGGCCCAAGCCGCCCGCCGCCTCGCCGGCTCAACCCAAGCCGCGCTGCTGGCCGCCGGGCCAGCGGTGGCACGGGACGATGCGCCGCCGCAGCTCACCATTCCGGGTGCCCCGCCGCCGGTGGGTGTGCCCGGCCCCGGCGATGCCGGGCGGCGTCCGGATGCCGATATCTTCCGCGAATTCGGCCACGAGTTCGGAACGGTGACACCGGGCGGCGGCGCTCGCGCCGGCCGCGTGCCCGACGGTGGCATGGTGATCGGACCCGGCGGCGTGATAGGGTCGGGCGGCTTGGGGTCGGGAGGACAGCGTCCGCCGCAGCGTGCCGAGCGCAAGCCGCCGCCCCGGCCGACGCCGCAGGAGAAGCAGGCCGAGATCCGTCGCGCGCTGGTGCCGCACGTCGCGGTCGCGCTGGCGCGGCGCAAGACGCTCGACGAGCTTTACGCCAAGCTCGCGGCCGCCACCGACGAGAGCGAGGCGAAGGGCGTCGCCTCGCTGATCAACGCGATCTGGCAGCGCTCCCCCTCGGACACCGCCAACCTGCTGATGAGCCGCGCGGACACCGCGATGGCCGCGCAGGACTATCCCGCCGCGCTGCGCGTCCTCGACAGGCTGGTGGCGCTGCAGCCGGACTGGGCCGAAGCCTGGAACAGGCGCGCCACCGTGCGCTTCCTCGCCGGCAACCTCGACGGCTCGATGGCGGATGTCGAGCACGTCCTGAAGCTCGAACCCAAGCATTTCGCCGCTCTGAGTGGTCTGGCGATGATTCTGCAGCGCACCGGCTTCGACAAGCAGGCGCTGCAGGTCTACCGGCGGTCGGCGGCGGTCTATCCGCACCGGCCGGATGTCGAGCAGGCCATCGAGAAGCTCAGCCTGGAGGTGGAAGGGCAGGGCATCTGACGCTCACGCCAAGCTGATCGCCTTGCGACAGAGAACGACCCAGTCCTCGACCGCCGGAACGCCGTTGCCGTCGTCGCCGGTGAAGCGCTCAAGGAAGCCGACGAAGCGGTTCTTCTCGACCCGGATCACCTCACCGGCATGGCCCTGCAGCAGGGTCGGCGCTGTCGGCGCGGCGGGCTGCACGTTGAGCAGGCGCACCGGTCCGTAGGCGCAGAGCGCGCGGTGCAGCAGCTCCAGCCGGTCGCCATCGAGGCTGTCGGAACGGAACACGAAGACCTTTTCGGCGTCGGCAAGGTCGGCGAGAAGCCGCTCGCGCGCGGCCACGATGCGCCGGCACGCTTCGGCGAACAGGGCCGCGTCGTCGAGCCGTCCCGCTCTTTCCCTCGCAGCCATCCCGCCGGCCGGGGCGGCGTGGATGTCCAACGGCCAGCGGCGGTCGTGGATGACCCGCTCGCCGTCCGGGCGCAGCAGCAGCCGGCTGTTCTCCGTCGCCCCGAGGCCGGCGAAACGCTGATCCAGGGCGCGCACCAGGGCGTCGAGCGTCAGCGTGCTCCAGCTGAGCAGGCCGTTCACCTCGATGCCGTAGCGGCGCTGCACGCGGGCGAACTCGCAACCGTCGCCGATGCTCTCGAAGGCGCGGAGCAGTTCGCTTGCCGCCGCGGGGATCGTCCGCGG
>CALMRL010000354.1 GCA_937873345.1 uncultured Beijerinckiaceae bacterium
GAGCGTGCGCCGGACGGCGGCGGCGTCGCGGGACGCCCTCGTGCGTTCGATGCGCACCACCTGGCCCGCGCGGACCGCGTGGTTGTCGATGTCGAGCGTCTCGATTGGGTCCTGCTCGTCGAGCCAGTAGCGGTTGACGCCGACGATGACGTGTTCGCCGCGATCGACCTTGGCTTGCCGAGCAGTGGAGGCTTCCTCGATCATCGCCTTTGGCCAGCCGGCCGCCACCGCCTTGGCCATGCCGCCCGCGTCCTCGACCCGCTCGATGATCGCCCAAGCCTCGTCGACCAGCTCCCGCGTGAGGGCCTCGACGTAGTAGCTGCCGCCGAGCGGATCGACGACCTTGGTGATCCCCGTTTCCTCCTGCAACACCAGCTGCGTGTTGCGGGCGATGCGGGCGGAGAAGTCGGTGGGCAGGGCGATCGCCTCGTCGAGGGCGTTGGTGTGCAGCGACTGCGTGCCGCCGAAGACCGCCGCCATGGCCTCGACCGTGGTGCGGATGACGTTGTTGTAGGGATCCTGCTCCTGCAGGCTGACGCCGCTCGTCTGGCAGTGGGTGCGAAGCATCTTGGAGCGCTCGTCCTTGGCGCCGAAGGCCTCCATCGTGCGATGCCACAGCACGCGCGCCGCGCGCAGCTTCGCGACCTCCATGAAGAAGTTCATGCCGATGGCGAAGAAGAACGACAGCCGGCCGGCGAAGGCGTCGACGTCGAGCCCCCTGGCGATGGCCGCGCGCACGTACTCGCGGCCGTCGGCGATAGTGAAGGCGAGCTCCTGAACCTGCGTCGCCCCGGCCTCCTGCATGTGGTAGCCGGAGATGGAGATCGAGTTGAACCTGGGCATCTCGGCCGACGTGTAGGCGATGATGTCGGCGACGATCCGCATCGAAGCCTCGGGCGGGTAGATGTAGGTGTTGCGGACCATGAACTCCTTGAGGATGTCGTTCTGGATCGTGCCCTCCAGCGCCCTCCGGTCGACGCCCTGCTCCTCGCCGGCGACGATGAAGAAGGCGAGGATCGGGATCACCGCGCCGTTCATCGTCATGCTGACCGAGGTCGTGTCCAGCGGGATGCCGTCGAACAGGATCTTCATGTCCTCGACCGTATCGATCGCAACGCCGGCCTTGCCGACGTCGCCCGCCACCCGGGGGTGATCGCTGTCGTAGCCGCGGTGCGTGGCAAGGTCGAAGGCCACCGAGAGGCCCTTCTGGCCGGCGCCGAGGTTGCGCTTGTAGAAGGCGTTCGAGGCCTCTGCCGTGGAGAAGCCCGCGTACTGGCGGATCGTCCAGGGCCGGCCGGTGTACATCGACGCGCGGACGCCGCGGGTGAAGGGCGCGAAGCCGGGCAGACCGGGGTCGGTGGTCACGTCGGCGGGTGTGTAGAGCGGCTTGACGCGGATGCCCTCCGGCGTTCGCCAGCCGAGGTCGGCTCCCTTGGTTTCCTTTGCCGCCGCCGCCGTCCACGCGGCGTAGGCGGCCGCCGACGGGGCTCCCGCCGTCTCGCGTCCATCGTCAGCCATCGTCGTCTCCTCGCGAGTGCGGCGGCGCTGCGATGGGCTCAGCGCGCCATGGGTCGTCGACAAGGCAATGGATCGCACTGCCTTCGATCTCTGGGTCGAGATGCAGCTCGCGTCGACCCATCGAGGGCGACAGCCTAGTCGCGCCCACTCGCGGACGGCGCCATTTCACGGCGGCCGTGCCCTTCATCGGTGGTGCCGCGGCATCGATGGCCTCCCCTCAGGCGCGCGCGTCCTCGATCGGATTGGAGATGGTGCCGATGCCCTCGATCTCCACCTCGCAGACGTCGCCCGCCTTGAGGAACACGGGCGGCGTCCTGGCGTATCCCACGCCCGCCGGCGTTCCCGTGGCGATCACGTCGCCGGGCTCGAGCGTCATTACCTCCGACAAGGTCTCGATCAGCGTAGCGACGTCGAAGATCATGTCCCCGGTGTTGCCGTCCTGCATGACCGTGCCGTTGACGCGCGACACGATGCGCAAGCCCGCCGCGCCCGCCGGAACCTCATCCGCCGTGACGATCTCGGGACCGAAGGCGCCGGTGAGGTCGAAGTTCTTGCCCATGGTCCACTGCGTGGACTTGCGCTGGTAGTTGCGCACCGACCCGTCGTTGAAGCACGCGTAGCCGGCCACGTGGTCCAGCGCCCTAGCGGCCGGGACGTGCCGCGCGGTGCGTCCGATGACGACGGCGAGTTCCGCCTCCCAGTCGAGCTTGTCGGAGACGAGCGGCCTGACGAGCGGCTCGCCGTGCGCGACCAGGGACGTGTTCACGCGCAGGAAGACGGCGGGGTAGTCGGGGATGGGGTTGCCGCCCTCCTTGGCGTGGTCCCGGTAGTTGAGCCCGATGCAGATCACCTTGCCGGGGTTCTCGACCGGCGTGAGGAAGCGAAGGCCGGATACGGCGAGGTCGGGTCCCGACGTCGCCGGCGCACCCAGCATGTCCGCGAAGGTTCGCGCGGACGGGCACGCCCTCACGACGGCACCATCGCGGATGCCGTAATGCGCGCGGCCTTCGTGGAGGAAACGAACGATCTTCATGGCTATCCTTCGCGGCGACGAACGGTCTCAGGACCGGGTGAAGGCGCTGGCGTCCTTGAACCAGCCCGGGGGCGGGGTCTGCCATCCGCCGATCTGGAAGTCGGGAGCCTGCCAGCGCAGAGGTTCGTCCTCGATGTCGATGGTTTGGTAGTGCGTGGGAAAGAGTTCGACGCGATGGCCGTCGGGGTCGAGCAGGTAGAGGAAGCGGGCCAAGCCGGGGCTGAAATGCCGCGCGGGGCCGAATTCGACCTGCGCGGCCTTCCCCGCTCGGACGAACAGGTCTGCGGTCAGCATCAGGCTTTGCGTGTCCGGAACCGTGAAGGCGACGTGGTGGAGGCGCGGCCCTGGTCCCTCGGCGAAGACGATGTCGTGGGGGTTGCCCTTGCGCTGGAGGAAGACCATGAAAATGGCATCGTCGGAGACCACGTACTCGGAAAGGCGGAAGCCCATCTCGTTGTAGAAGACCAGCGATGCGTCGACCTTCGGTGTCACCACCTGGACGTGGTCGAGGCGGTGGACGCACGCGCCGCGATGACTCTCCACCTGATGGAACAGCCGGGGCCGGGTCTCCATGGTGGCGCAGAACTCCAGCGGCGTACCGGCCGGATCACGGGTGTGGAGGGTCCGAGCTTGGTGCGGAACATCGACCCAGCTGGTCGGAAATCCCGTCCGCTCGAAATGGCGCTGAGCCAAGTCCAGATCCTCCTCGGTGAGGACCCGAAGGCCGACCCTCTCGCATCCAGGCTCGCCCAGCTTGAGCACCAGGCTGTGGTGGCAGCCTTCCTCGAGCCCGCGCAACCAGAGCGTTTCGCGATCCTCGTCGCTGACGACGAGACCGAGCAGCTCCACATAGAAGGCGCGCGAGGCCGCCAAATCCGCCACCCGATGCACGACATGGCTGGCCCGCGTGATGTTGAAAGCGGGCTTATAGACCGGCGTCGGAAGCTGGATCGGCATGACGGGCTCTCGGTCGTGAAGGCGCTCACGGGCGCGCGAATAGGCTGGCGTAGCGGGTCCTGAGCAGGGCTTTCTGCACTTTGCCCATGGCGTTTCTCGGCAGGTCCTCGACCACGATCACGTCCTTGGGCCGCTTGAAAGCGGCCAGCTCGGACGTCGCCGCGGCCCGGATCGTGGCCGGGTCGAGGGGAACGCCCCGGTGGGGAACCACCACCGCCACGACACCCTCGCCGAAATCAGGATGCGGAACCCCGATCACGGCGCTCTCGGCGACACCGGGGAGCGCGTCGATCATCATCTCGATCTCTTTGGGGTACACGTTGAAGCCGCCGGAGATGATGAGATCCTTGGCGCGACCGACGATCTTGATGAAGTCGTCCCTGTCGCGTACCGCCACGTCGCCGCTGATGAAATAACCATCTGGAGTATGGTCTTCCGCGGTCTTTTCGGGATTCTGCCAGTAGCCGGAGAACAGGTTCGGCCCCTTCAACTGCAGGAGGCCTGGCTGATCGCTGCCCGCGGGCACACCGTCCTCTCTCATGATCCGCACGTCGACGCCCGGCAGAGGCCTCCCGACGGTTCCCGGACGGCGCGGTCCCTCGTAGGGGTTCGAGGTCACCATGAGGGCTTCCGTCATTCCGTAACGTTCGAGGATGTCGTGGCCGGTCCGCTCGCGGAACGCCAGGAAGGTGCTCTCCAGCAGTGGCGCCGATCCGCTGATGAACACCCTCATGGCCTCGCAGCGCGACCTGTCGAACCGGGGATCGTCCAGGAGGCGCGTGTAGAAGGTCGGGACACCCATGAACACGGTCGCCGACGGGAGAGCGTCGATCACGGCCGCGACCTCGAACTTATCGTGGAAGAGGATCGTGGACCCATTCAGCAGCGCGCCGTGGAGGGCGACGAAGAGGCCGTGGGCGTGATAGGTCGGCAGGGCGTGCAGGAGCACGTCGCCATCCCGCCAGCGCCAGGCCTCATGCAGGACGAGGGCGTTGGATGAAAGATTGTTGTGCGTCAGCACCGCGCCCTTCGATCGACCAGTCGTTCCCGACGTGTAGAGGATCGCGGCGGGCTCGTGCGGTCCGACGGCCGCGACCGGAGCGGCAAGGTCGCAGGAAAGCCAGGGCGCATCTTCGAGCGTCGGGCCAAGACACTCGCGTCGTGCCTCGGTGGCAATAGAAGCCGCCGGCGACGCTGAGCTCGCGACCAGCAGTGCGGGCTGGGCGTCGGACAGGAAATACGTCACCTCCGGCGCGGTATAGGCCGTGTTCAGGGGAATGAAGACGAAGCCGCCGCGCACGCATCCCAGGTAGAGCATGAGCGCGGCCGGCGACTTCTCGAGTTGCGTCACGACCCGGTCGCCGCGCTTCAAGCCGCGATCCTCGATCCAGGCGGTGGCTCGCGCGCTGTGTTCCAGCATCTGCCCGAAAGTGACCACTTGCCCGCTCGTCAAGCGAAGGAACGGTTGGGCCGGGCGTTCGGCGGCCGTCCGCGTGATCACGGCGAAAAGGTTGTGCTGCTCGGCGTCCACCGCTGCCTCTGTCTCGGTCCGCACGGCGCCCCTAGCCGCCAACCTGCGTGGCGACCCGGCTCGCCGCCAGGGGCGTGATGATCTCGGCGACGAGACGTTTGTGCGCTGGATTGGCCTGGTAGGCCCGCCAAGCCGCCTCGTCCTCGAATTTGGCGACCAAGAGATAGCTGCCGTTGCCGGGCCGCAGCACGAGATCGGGTCCGTAGTCCAGCGCGATGAGGCCGGTTATGGAAGGGCGCATGTCGTCGAACGCCGCCGTCACCGCATCCACGTCGGCCCGCGTGACGCCATCCTTCCAGGTGAAGATCACGGCATGGATGATCATGCGGCGAGGCCGCGCGCCAAAGTGGTGGCCACCGAGGCAGCAACAGCCTTTGACAGTTCACCCGGCGCCGGGTCGCGGAAGATCGCCGCCACATGGCCGTCCGGCCGCACCAGGACCGCCGCTTTGCCGGACAAGGTCAGCACTCGTCCGAGCGCATCGTGCGCATCCTGGAAATCGCGACCCTCGACGAGCACCTGAACGGGCCACGATGTCTCCCCCTCACGCAGATCGGATATCTCCCCCTCACGCAGGTCGTTCGTGAGGTCCGAGCCTGCCAGCAGCGTGAAGGCGCGATCGTCGATCAGGTCGAGGGTCGAGACAGCTTGTCCGTCCCGCTCCAGCCAAGCGTGCGGCAGGCGCTGTCCGATCGCCAAGTCCGGCTTGAAGTTCGAGATGCTCCCACTGCGGCGATAAGTTTGATCGTAACTGAAGCCCAGTTGCAGGTCGAGACTGTCGAAGTGCTCGCGCTGATTGGCGATCTCTCGCTGGATCTCGGCCTGCGCGACCGGATCGCGCAATCGTCGCGCAAGTGCACCCGGCCCATCGTCGCCATCCACCCTGAGGGAGGCTTGCAGGCCCAGGATGCGTTGCGCGTTCTTTCCGCTCTGCTCCGCATTGGTCAAAGCCACGCCTCGCCGCTCGGCCTCGTAGCTGTCGAGCAGAGTGGCGCCGGCTTCCCGCCGTTCCACGGCGCCGATCTTCCAAGCCAGGTTGTGCGCGTCCTGGATGCCGGTGTTCAGGCCCAGGCCGCCCATCGGCGGGAAGCGGTGGGCGGCGTCGCCCACGAGGAACGCCTGCCCCGCCCGATACGTCTCCGCCACTTCCGACACCATGATCCAGGGCAGGACGTGCTTGATCTCGATTTCTGAACCAGGGACGCCGATGGCATGGTGGAGGATATTCATGCACACGGCCGGAGTGAAGGCCTCCCGCGGCATCACCGACGGGTCGTGCGGGTAGAGCATGCACCACTGGCTGTCGATGTCATAGGCGATCAGGACGCCGGGGTGAGGAGGCTGCATGATCCAGTAGAGGATCCCCGGACGATCCTTGACGAGCGCCCGGAGGTTCGCCGCGAAATGGATGGTGATGAAGGGTTGAGGCGCGCCGCCGCCGACCATGGGGATCGCGAGCGCGCGGCGCACCGCGCTTCCGGCGCCATCCGCGCCGATCAGGTAGCGGCTCGTGATGCTCGTGCGCTCCCGCGTATCAACGTCCTCGATGACCGAGGTGATACTGTTCCTGTCTTCCTGACATGACGCCCAGTCGACGCCCCGCCTGACCTCGATCAACGGCGATCGGGCAACTAGTTCGAGGAGGAAGTCCTCGAACAAGGGCTGCGCCAAGTTGATCAACGGGGTGGGGGTCACCGCCTTCACGGCTTCGTCTTGCCGCTCGTAGGGCAAGACGCCGATCTCACTCCCCGCCAAGGTCGTGACGAAGCGGACCCACCCGCCATCCCGCACGGGCGTGGCCCGTCGCCCCATCGCCTCGACGTCGAGACCGATCGCGCGGCAGATCTCAAGCGTCCGTGGGTTCAAGGCATGCGCCTTGGGCGCGCCGTGACGCGTGCTATAACGTTCGATGACGATCGATTTCAATCCTTGACGTGCGAGAAGGACTGCCATCATGAGCCCGATGGGACCCGCGCCGACGATAAGGGCGGTCGACGGCAGGCCGTCTTCTCTCGTCATGTTGTTTGCCCCGTCAGGGTCGAAACTTATAAGTGAGGGCTATCTCATTTACGGGTCGTTCGTCAATTTCAAAGGGTGCTTGTTGGCGATGACGCGTTTATCTCAGGTCATGCTCCCCTACGCGGGATCATGAAAAGGTTCCTGCCGGGATCAAACGGCGACTCCGGAAAGAGATCCCGCACGCGACAGCGCCTCACGGACGCGGCGCTGAAGCTGATGTCGGAACAAGGAATCGTCGCCACGTCGGTCAGCGAGATCGCCAGCGCCGCCGATGTCGCCAACGGCACGTTCTATCTTCACTTCAGGAACAAGTCCGAAATCGTCGCCGCCGTGTGCCAGGGGGTGACGCTGGCCATGCATTCCGAGATGGACAGCAAGAGCATGTCCATCTCGGACGGCGCCGCCCGCGTCCTGTTCGCGACCCAGCAGTTCATCGAGATCGCCGCCGACGAACCGGTCTGGGGGCACCTCCTGTTGCGAGCTTTCGAGGAGGTGGACACGATCAAGGACGACCTCTCGCGATACATGCGCGCCGACGTCGAGTTGGGCATATGGCAGGGACGTTTCCGCGTCGGGCTCGACGAATTCGTCATCGATTGCCTCCTCGCCCTCCTACGGACGGGTGTGAGAGCGCGGCTTGCCGGCGCCCCACCCGAGGTCAGCCTCAGGACTGGCCAATACATGCTCACCCTCCTGGGCCTCGGACATGCCGAGGTTGAGGAGCAGCTGCGGGGTTTGGTGGTGGCCTAGGCCGACGAGGCGGCAGGCATCCGTCCAAGACATACCTTTTCGAAGCATGTCCGCTCGAGCATGAGCAATCGCGACGATCGAGCGTTTGCTTGGCTGCAAGGCTCGCCGATGCTTGACGGCCAGCGCGGTGAGGGGAGAGCCACCCTTCAGACCGCCGCGATCCAGGGAGAGCGTATCGCGATTGCCGCAGGCTCCATCGACATCAACGTGCGCCGCGTTCACTCGTCGCCAAGGCAGCGAATCAGGTTGAGCTTGCCGCCGGACGAGCCCGGTCACGACATGATCATCGCGAGTCGGGTTTGCGGACTGCCCGGACTCGGTCGTCCCCGATTCCAGCGGGCCGTTGGCGCAGCGTTGGGTCAAGCTCAGCCTGGCATGACTGGAACGAGAATTTAGCTGTCGTAGCGTCCTCCCGTGCGGATAATGTGTTTGCCGGCCTTGCGCGTAGCGGGAGGGGTGGTGATGCCGGGTGCGTCGGATCGAGGGAAGGCGTCGCTGCCCATGATCACGACGCGCATCTGCTCAGACCTGAGGCTGCAGTGCATGGCACGGGTCCGTCGAGAGGGCCGTACCAGCAACGCCGCTGTCATCGGCGAGGGTGAGGCGGAACCCTTCTTCTTATGTTAGCTCTCACCTGGTTAGAGGCTCTTAGCCCTCGCCTGACGACAGCGATCCGCGCTGCGAAAGTGTTGACATGATCCTCGTGACGTCTGCCAACGGTAATCAAGGCAAGCGACTCGTGCCCAAACTGCTGGCGGCGGGTCACAGTGTACGCGCCTGCGTGCAGAGCGAAGCGTCGGCCGGCCATCTCCGCACCCTGGGCGTGCGGGAGGTGATGGTGGGCGACCTCGCTGATCCGGCGGTCGTTGCCCGTGCAGTGAAAGACGTCAACAGCATCTATCACATCGGTCCAACTCTCCATCCGGCCGAACGCGCCATGGGGTTCGCCATGGTGGATGCGGCGCGCGTCGCGGGCGTGAAACACTTCGTGTTCAGCTCGGTGCTCCACGCCATCGCCACCGACCTGATCCAGCACGAGATCAAGCGGGACATCGAGGAGCGGCTCCTGTCCTCAGGGCTGGAGTTCACCATCCTGCAGCCATCCAACTACATGCTGTCACACAGGGTGTGGCCTGTATTCCAAGGAGGCTCGTTCAAGCTGCCTTGGTCTCTGGACAAGCGTCAGTCCATGGTGGACTTGGAGGACGTCACGGACGTGGCCGCCTTGGTGCTGAGCGATCCGCAGCGCCACGCGGCCGCCACCTACGAACTGGTGGGCCCGGGGCGATTCACCGCTTATGACATCGGACACGTCCTGTCGACGGAGCTCGGGCGCGACGTCAGCGTCGAGGAAATTGACTCGGAGGCCTTCGTACGCGCTCGTTTCCAGGGATCCGATCCGAACACACTCGAGTATCAAGTCCGACTCATCCGCTCGATCGCAAAGCACTATAGTCGCCACGACTTCCTTGGTAATCCGAACGTCCTGAGCTGGCTTCTCGGCCGCACGCCGACCAGCTTTGCGGACTTCGTACGGCAGGAGAACGCGACGTTCTGGAAGGAAAGGCACAGGCTCACGATGGCGAGCGACGGATGAGTTCATCCTTGGAGAAGCTTGAATTGGCGCCGTCCTCCCACCGACGCGGTAGCAGACGGTCGGCGGGAGCCGGTACATGTTTGGTCCCGCCTTTCCCGGACTATACAGCAGCGACCAACGTTGTCCTCTCAGGTGTTGTCGATTGTCGTTCCACAAGTGCGCAAGGCCAAAGCGAAGAACGTCTGCGCGAGGACCATTGCGGCCGAAAGGACGAGAGCGGCGGAAAGAAGCGGATTGCTTCCGATGCCGGCGAGCGAAGTGCAAAGCGCGCCGACCGCCATTTGCACGAAACCGTAAAGTCCGGACGCCGAACCGGCGACCATGGGATTGACAGTCATGGCTGCCGACAAGGCGGCAGGCGCAGCCATACCGCTGCCGAATGAGAAGAGCATCATCGGCAACACGATCGACGGTACGCTCAGGGAACCCATGCTTACCATGATCAAGAGAACGGCAGCTCCCACCAGACTCACAAGGTTACCCCGTACAAGAAGCCTCGTTGTGGGGATGCGTTCAGCGATCCGGCTCGCAGCCAAGCTGCCAAGCCAGAGTCCGACGATGTTGAGCGCCAGATAGAATCCGACCTCGGTCTCTGGTCGATGAAGTTGATCGACGAAGATGAACGGAGCGGCGGCTGCGAAGGCATACAACGATGTGGTCGCGCAACCGCCTCCGATCGCGAAACCCAGGAAAGCACGGGAACCGGCGAGATGACGGTAAGACCAGAGCACCGATTGCCTGCCGGGCGCCCTGCCGCCGCTCGTTTCCGCCAGCAGACGCAAGGTCAGCAGCAGGTTGGTCACGCCGAACGCCGCGAGCGCGACGAAGATCGCCCGCCAGCCTAGCGCGACGACCAGGATCGAGCCGACAAGAGGTGCGATGCCCGATCCGAAGGCGATCATCAGGCTCATCAGCGCGAGCCGCTTCGTCGCCTCCGATTTCACGGCCACATCGCGCACGATCGCCCGTCCGAGGACCAGACCGGCGGAACCGCCGAACGCTTGGAGCAGCCTGATAGCGATAAGAACATGAACATTCGCACTGAGGGCCGCTGCGAGGCTTGCCGCAGTGAAGATGATCAGTCCAACGATAAGCACGGACCGACGTCCGAAACGATCCGACACGGGCCCGTGGACGAGCTGCCCAATCGCGAGACCGAGAATGTAGAAACTGATCGTGAGCCGCATGGAGCCCGGACTCGCCCCCAGGTTGGTCGCAGCGTCCGGTAAAGCCGGCACGAAGATGTGCAGGGCTAAGGTGCCGTTGAAGGTGAGAAGCGCCAGTAGCCAGAGCGGTATGTAAGGCGCTGACGCGCGGATATCGGGTATCTGTGATCCTGTCACCGATCATACATCTTCGAGTGGCCGGTACATGGCCGCTTCGCCAAACCAGACATGATCGCTCTCCCGACTGGCGGAAAGTTAATGGCGAGGCTAATGACTGAGTGCTGAAAGCATCGTTCACTTTGCAACGATGCAAATTTTCGTTTTATCAGCATTTCATGATATTGCTGACGCGATAGGTCATTAAAGCGCACCAAGTCACCCGAAGTTTTAAACGAATTCCTATGTTCTAAACTGTCGAACCATGTTCGCTATGACGTTGATGACACGCGGATCGGAGAGGCTGAGCGCGTGCAAGTCCTTGACCTGCTCGAAACGTGTTCGCTGAGCGTCGAAGTACCGGTCCATCGCTGCGGACGCAAGCGCCGGGTCTTTCGAACGGAGACCGTCGAGAATGGCAAGCCTGTGAGGCTGGAAGGCCATGGCCCGCGCGCGCCAAAAGCGGATGCCGCGACCACCCAGAGACTGAACCTGCACCTCATGCAGGAGAGCCAACAGGAACGCTTCAAGCGATTGAAGGAGAGGGCTACGAGCGGCGGATGACACGGCGCGTTGGAAGCTGACAACTTGGGCGAGGACTCCGTCAACATCCTTCACGTCGCCCAATCGTTCGAAGCTGCCGCAGATCGCGGCGATTTCGGCGATGTCCCTGTCGGTCGCGTTGATCGCCGCCATCGCGATAGACTGTCGCCCTAAAACCTGACGGATCTGGAGCGCCTCCATCACGCTTACGCTCTGAAGCTGAAGGAACGTCTGTAACGCGGACGCGAGCGCGAAGTCGCCCTGACTTCTGACGAACGACCCGTTCCCGTGCAGGACTTCGACGAGCCCGAGTGTTTCGAGCGCCCGAATGGCTTCGCGAATCGTGGACTGGCCGCAACCGAAGCGGTCGGAAAGCTCTTTCTCGGTTGGCAAACGCTCGCCATCGGAGCGTCGACGCGTGACGATGTCCTGACGCAACGTTTCGATGATCTCGTCGACCAGTTTGACCCGACGGCTGAGCAGCCTTGGCACTTTCGGGTTTTCCGCCGTTCTATCCTCTCCGGTCTTCATGTCCGCTGTCCGCCCCGCCACGAACCTCTCTTGTCGGGTTACAACGAAGCCCGCAAGACAGGCGGCACGCAGGAGGCCACGCGTCTTGCTCGAAGCCAATCAATTTCGAGGAGCTTGTTCCATCGGTTTCAACGTGCTTGCCGGTGAGCTGCAATGGCGTAGGTCCGCGGCCGGTGCCGGGCGAGCCATCCGATCGCCACATGCCACGGAGTGGCACGTAGGCCGCGCCAACTCCGACCATTCATGTCGATCGGACATTCCTGCTACCGTACGGACATCGGCGCCGCCGTCGAGTGGCGTCACCGGGCAAGTCCATCGTGACGACGACCGACCAAGTATCGGGATACTTGGCCACACCATATGTCGGCAACACCCGCGACCGAGCCCGCTTATTCACGGCACGTCTATTTCGATGCGACAACCAAGACGATTGTTTGAACGCGCCGCCAAGCTTTCCTGCCCCCTGTCCGCTTTGATAGCGCGTTCGTCACGCTCGACGATCTCTTAGGCCGCCTTCTTAGGCTCTTCCGCAGAGAACCGGTTGAGGGTGGTGATCCCTGCGAAGTTATGCGGCTGGAGCCCGGCCATCAGCCGCCCGTAGTTCTCGGACAATGCCTCGAGATTGAGCGCGCCGTGAAGCGTGATCACGCGCGCGTCGCGCCAAGCCCGCTGGATCCATTCACTGTCCATGATCGCTGTTGATCCGGAATTCCGCTGAATGAGTTCGATCGCCTCCGCGCACCACTTGGCGCAGTACGCCGTCTCGACGAGCACCCTCGCGCTGAACTTCTGCATGTAATCCGGCTCGGCGGGCGTACCGGCGGCCGCGAGCGCGCCGAGCCGGTCGGTTTCCTCGGCGTGCTCGCGCGCCATCAACGTCGCCGACTGGATCTTGGAATGAACCTCCGCGAGCATCAGGTGCGTGAGCGGCGCTTCCAGCTGGTTCTTGTACGTCGTGCCACGGATGGGTCGGCCCGACGAGCGCTCGAGGAAGCGATCCAGCGCACCCTGCGCGAGACCGATCGACATGCCGGCCATCAGGCTGAACGCCCAGCCGAGCGAGGGCGTCTTCCACAGGCTGCCTTTGAGGCCGCTCGGAATTTTCGCGCCGGTGACGTTGCGGAAGTCGGTGACGCGGTGGTCGGGAACGAAGAGTTCGCCCGCCGCGAGCGTGATGGAAACGCTGCCCGTGGCACGCATGCCCGCGACCTGCCAGTCCTCGATGAAGCGAAGCTCGTTCAGCGGAACCTGCACGCCGACGAGGTAAGGTCCCTCACCGTCATCGGCGATGCATCCAAGGTTGGTGTAGGGCGCCCAGAGGGAGTCGCTGCCGAAGGTCCACGGGCCTCCGGAAATCACCCAGCCGCCGTCGGCCCGCTTCGCCCGCCCCTTGGACGCCGGTAAGTGGCTGGAGGCGGCGACCCGTGGCCCGACCCACTTGGTCCCGTAAACCTCTTCGATGACCTTGGGACCGGAGCCTGCGGGAATCCAGTTCGTCGACGCGCCGACCCACGTCGTCCAGGCGCACGAGCCGTCCCACTTGGCCACCTCGATGATGACGTCGAGTTGCTGGCGAACGGAGAGTTCGTCGCCGCCGAATTCGGCGGGGCTGCCGATGTTGAAGACGCCGGCCGCGCTCAGGTCGGCGATGGTCTCGTCCGAATGACGGCCCGCGCGTTCGGCCGCGAGGGCGCGCTCGCGCAAGGAAGGCCCGATCGCACGGACGTTGTCGACGATCTGCATGACCCGAGTGGACGTGTCGTGAACCGCATGCGTCATCATAAATCTCCTTCGTCGTTCCTGCGAACGGGTGAAAATCGATGGATTGGCGTTGGCCGACCCGAGCCAGATGGTGATCAGTCCGCTTTCGCGGGCACGATCGGCAGTTGCACGTAACTGGGGTGATCCGGGCCGGTATAGATCGTGTTGGTGGCACCCTGGTGGTAGTTGGCATCGTAGGCGCGCACGGGCATGCCCGCCGGCGCATAGGGCTGCACGTCGATCCGCAGCCTGTGCCCCTTGCGGATCAGCGCGGTGCTGGGGTTGAGCCCGAACTCGATTGCGACGACCTCGCCGTCCTTGAGCGGCGCGAAGTCCGTCTCGGCGTGGGTGTGCACCGGCCAATACTCCGTAGAGCGCGCCTCGTCGAGCTTGCGATGCGACACCTTCAGCAGGCCGTGCCCGACCGGGTGGGGATGCACGGGATCGACCGGGTGGACCATGGTCTCGTAGCGAATCTCGCGATCCCGCTCATCGATCACCCGCAGGGATGCGAAGACATCCATGTCGGCGCTGGTCGAGGACACCCACAGGCCAACCTTCATGTAACCGACCATCACCATGTCCTCGGATAGCGGATCGCTCACGAAGGAGACGCCGGTCAGCCAGCGCGGCGTGCCGTTGGTCGAACCCACGGGCGACAGCGTGGGCTGCCCCAGGTCGAGGTGGGCCTCGTAGCGCGCGCTGCCCTCCGCCGCCGGCACGCCGTCGCTGATCCGCAGCATGTCCGTGCGGCGCTCGTCCCCCTGCCAATCCGATCGCGTGGCGTCGAGGTACCAGCGGCGGTAGACCGTTCGCGGCAGCGGCCAATCGGTGTCTTCGTGGATGAAGTGGGCGCCGTTTCCCGTCCTGACCTCGACCCGCACCGGCGCGCCATCCATCGCGCCGTTGTCGATGCCCTTCAGCCAGTAGTCGAAGTAGCGCATGTGCTCGGCCGCGGTCGCGTCCTTGTAGCAGTCCGGGAACCACGCATCGACGAAGTCGAACTTCCTCGACTTGGACGCCTTCGAGTGGATGAACGTCTCGCTGCTGCCGAGCTGGTGGATGATCGCGCCGGTCTGCGGCCCGACGATCCACACCGGCGCCGTCGCCTTCTCGAGCTCGGGGACCATGAAGATCGACCCGCGTGGCCCGTACGCGCTCGGATCGTCGAACGGCGTCGCCAGCGCGCGGGCCATCCAGTCGGTCTCGCGGCGCTCACCGCAGAAGTTGCGACCGGACCATATCTTCCACCACCAGTTCCAGAAGCCGGACCCGAAGATGCCGCCGCCGTACAACGCCTCGTTGTAGATGTCGGCGTCGGTGCCCTGGGCGATCATCGCCTTGAGATGCGGCGGCTGCAGGCTCGCGACGTTGTGCTGCGTCATCGCCAAGTAGGACATGCCCCACAACCCGACGTTGCCGTTCGACCAGGGCTGCGTCCCCGCCCACTCGATCGTGTCGTAGTAGTCCTCCGCCTCCTGCATGCTGAAAGGCGCTTGCTGACCGGGGCTCCTGCAGACGCCGCGCGCGTCGACCCGGATGCACACGTAGCCGTTCGGAACCCAGACCGAGGCGTCGACGCTCTCGTGGTTCTCGTACTGCAGGCCGTCGGGGTTGCCCGAGAAGTAGCGGTCCTCCATCTCCTCCCTGGCTTGCGCCTCGCCTTCGTTGCAGATGCACTCGTGGTAGAAGCTCTTGCCGTAGAAGCCCTTGTTCAGGACGATCGGGTATCGGCCATCACCGGCTGGGCGGAAGACGTCGGCGTAGACGTAGGACCCGTCGCGCAGGGGGACCTTGACGTCGGTCATCTTGACGATGCCGCGGATGTTCCGCCGCAGCTCGTTGCGCGCGGCGGCCCCACCGCGGAGCCTGCGCGGCGTCTTCGCCGTGAACACGCCTGGCGTCGCGTTGAGCTTCTCCAACAGCTTGATCACGGCGGGGTCATGGGCGAAGCTCCCGGCGCCGGCCTTGGGCTCACCCTCGCCCACCACCTCGACCGCCTCGTCGCGGTCACCCGCGGTCTGGTTGAAGTTGAGAACCGTTCTCTCGAGCAGTTCGTGCACGACCGGGGCGATCGTGACGCCCGCCTCGACGTCACCGTCCCCGTCCAGCGTTTGGACCAAGCGCGCCAGGTTGGTCACGAGCGGATCGTGGAGCTTGTCGATCTTGCCGGCGACGCGGTTCACCAGCTGCGCCAAGTTCACCCTCGGCGCGCCCTTGGCCGTTCCCAGGACGATCCCGCCCACCAGGAAGGTCACGGCCTCGGTCTTCCGATACTGGAACTCGCCGCGCGCGTTGGTTACGCCGGTCAACGTCGGCGTTTGATACTTCAGGCCGCATACGGGTCCCGCGAAGACGCCGGTGGCGATCTCGCCGGCGTTCTCAGATGCACCGGCGACGATCATCGGCCCTGGTCTTTCGTCGGGATCAGCAAGGTCGCGGGCTGCGCACCGATATCCTCCGCCGCAGGCGAAGCCTGAAACAAAGAACCGCGAGCGGTCGACCGTTCCCGGCGCATGAATACCTCCCCAGCGTCATCGCGACTTTCTTTATTGAAGCCAACGTATCCCGCTCCCGGGTGGTCGTCAATGCAGGATTGACCCGGTCATCTGATGAACATGGTCAAGCTCTGAACCGCCGAGCCCTCATCGGGGCGACGGTGGCGAGCGGCGCCGGGCGCGTTCCGCGACCCGGTTCGTCGCACGGAGGGCTCGCACCGGCGGCATGGCAATTTCTCCCTCTCCCCCTCGGACATCGACGGTCCGAACGGATGGACGATGGATGTGAATCGCCCGCGCGCGATGGCGTGGAAACGCTCCAGGCTGCGCGGGAACGCTTCGCGCAGTCGTCGCCGGGACCGGGTGGCGACTGGTCCCGGCCTGTCCTTCGGCGTGTTGACAAGCCATCTTTTGTGAGACATCCCTCAGAAACCATGATGCCGAACCGTTCCGCGTTGGTGGACATCGACGACGATGGAGCCGTCCGCGCCGCCCTGACACGGTCGAACGTGCGACGGCCCGCTCATGAGGGTTCCATGGTCACACCCATCATGATCTTCGCTCGGACCGCCGAGACGTTCCTGGTGACCGTTCCCGTTCGTGGATTAGGATCAACGGCTTGAGCGCCCCCTTTCACCTGCTCGGCATCTCCGGCAGCCTTCGTGCGGGCGCCTTCTCGACCGCGGTGCTGGAAGCGCTGGCCGATGCGTCGGTCCCGCACGCGACCTGCGAGTACGCCGACATCGGCGCGCTTCCGCACTTCAATCAGGACCTTTACGTCGAGCCGCTGCCGCCGGCGGTCGCGCGCTTCCGCGCCCAGATCGCCGGCGCGGATGGCCTCGTCATCTCGTCGCCGGAATACAACCACGGCGTCCCCGGCGTGCTGAAGAACGCGTTGGACTGGGCGTCGCGGCCGCACAACGGCTCGCCGCTGAAGGGCAAGCCCGTCTTGATCGTCACGTCGTCGCAGGCTTTCACCGGCGGCGTCCGCGCGCAGTACCAGTTGCGGGAAGCGCTCGCCTCGGCACTCGCCCGCCCCGTCCCGACGCCCGAGATCGTGATTGGAGGAGTTGGGGCGAAGATCGTCGATGGGCGATTCCATGACCCCTTCACCATCGAGTTCGCGTTGAACGGCTTCGCGACGATGTTCGAGGAGATGAAGCGGGACACGCGCGGGGCCGGCGCGCACCCATGACGATGGCGATCGCCGCGAGCTCCCGCGCCTCCGCGATCCTCGCCGCCCCCGCGACCGTCATCGCCGCGATGACACGACGTCGCCGCGCGCAACCTTGGCTGAGGACGCGCGAAGGATGTCGCACGAACGTTCGACCGGGTGCCGGCGGGCTCGGTCGCGCTTAACCGTTCCACCCCGCCGAGGACCGGAGCCGCCCGAGGAATCTCAATCAAGAGGCGGACCAGCCCGACCATCGATCACGTTTCAGGAGGAAACACCCGTGTCCGACACTCTAGAGGTCTTCGTCCCCGCTTACCGCGATGAGGAAAACCGGGAAGGCATCTTCAGCCGCTTCGAGCCGGGTACGCGCACCCTCCCGGCCGGATTCCAATCGAAGCCGTGCTTCATGCCGCTTCCCGTGGACATCGTTCTGGAGAAGGATGTCGCCGTGGTGCTGCGCGACGGGGTGACGATCTACGTCGACGTGCTCCGCCCGGCCGGAACGGAGAAGGTGCCGGTGGTCGTCGCATGGAGCCCCTACGGCAAGAGCCGCGGCAACGCTCCGCAGTACATCGAGCTCTTCGGACTGCTGGGCATGGAAACCGGCACGATGTCCGGCCTGATGAAGTTCGAGGGTCCCGACCCGGCCTTCTGGTGCGCGCACGGCTACGCCGTCTGCAACCCCGACCCGCGCGGTGCCTATCATTCCGAGGGAGACATCCGGGTCTGGAGCCAGCGCGAGGGTGAGGACTTCTACGACCTCATCGAATGGCTCGGCGTCCAGAGCTGGTGCAACGGCAAGGTCGGGACAACCGGGAACTCCTATCTCGCGACCTCGCAATGGTTCGCGGCGGCAGAGCAACCCCCGCACCTCAAGGCCATCGCGCCGTGGGAAGGCATGAGCGACATCTACCGCGATCTGGTCGTCCGCGGCGGGATACCCGACTTCCCCTTTCCGCAGACCCTCGCGGCCACCTTTGTCGGTAAGAACCTCCGGGAGGATCTCGTGGCCGAGGCCGAGGCTCATCCCTTGATGGACGAATTGTGGGCGTCGAAGATCCCGGCATTCGGGAACGTCACCGTGCCGGCGTACATCGTGGCGAGCTACTCGAACTCGATCCACACGCCCGGAACATTTCGCGGTTGGCGCAGCATCGCTTCCACCGAGAAGTGGCTGCGCATCCACAACACCATGGAGTGGCCGGACTACTACGAGGACGGCAACTCCCACGACCTGCGCCGCTTCTTCGACCATTACTTGAAGGGCATCGACAACGGCTGGCAGGAAACGCCGCGGGTGCGCTACGCGCTGCTCGACCTCGAGGGCGGCGACCGCATCAACCAGCCGGCGGACGCGTTCCCGCCCGCGGAGTTCGAAGAGGTCAAGTACTACTTGGACGCCGCATCCGGCGCATTGACGGTCGAAGCACCCTCGGCACCCGCCACGGCGATCTATGATGGGCAGTCGGACGAGGGGCAGGCGACCTTCCTCGTTCGGGGCGACGCGCCGACGGCGTTCGTCGGTTACCCCAAGGTGCGCCTCTGGGTCGAGGCGGACGGCTCGGACGACATGGACCTTTTCGTCTTCCTCCAGAAGCTGAACGCCGAGGGCGAGCTACTGGAGCAGTTCAACATTCCCAATCACGGTCCGAAAATCCAGGCGGTGACGCGCAACGGCGCGTCGATCCTGAAGTACAAGGGCTCCAATGGCCGCCTGCGTGTCTCCAGGCGCCATCTCGACGAGGTGAGTTCGACCAACTCGATCCCCGTTCACAGCTTTGATCGCGTTGAGAAGCTAGCGGGCGGGGAGATCGTGTGCGTGGACATCGATCTTTTCCCGATTGGACTGGCTCTTCACCCTCACGAGCAGCTTCGGCTCATCGTCAGTGGCGTTAATCTGTTTGGTGGCGTGATGCCTGGAACGGGCAACGTGCCCCCTGACAACAAAGGGCGCCACATCATCCACACCGGCGGTCGTCACCCTTCCTTCTTGCAGCTTCCAAAAAAGCCGCTCATTCTTGGCTGATCGCAACGATCCGGCCTTCCTCATCAGCGTCGCGGAGCGCGAGACCGGCGCCGCAATCGTGTTTGCTTCGATGATGGAGGCCGGTTCGGCAAAGATCCGCTGCGCAGTCCTCGCGATAGCGTCCCCAAAGGCGTATTGATGAGATCGGCGGTCCAGCCCACGCCCGCCGTTCAGCGGAGCATGCGCTACGCCGCCGATGCCTTTCCCGCCCCATCCGTCGAACAGGAGGAGAAGCCGCCGTAGCCGCCGCGTAGAAAGACGAGAGGATGGTCCGGACGCTCGACGTCAAGAGCCCGAACCAAGCCGATCGCGATGAAATGATCTCCCGCTTCATGGACAGCGTGAAGCTTGCAATCGATCCACGCGACGATGCCCTCAATGATCGGCAGGCCGGCTTCCGAGAGGCGATAGGAAACCTTGTCGAACTTGTTTTCGGCCCTCGCAGCAAGCGCGCGGCACAAGTCCTGTTGACGTTCTGCCAGTACGTTGACGCAGAAATGGCCCGCAGCCTCTATTTTGGGCCAGGTCTGCGATCTGCGATCGGGCAAAAAGGCGACCAAGGCCGGCTCCAATGAAACGGACGTGAACGAGCCCACCACCATACCTACAGGTTCGGAACCACTGAGGGCGGTGATGACGCAGACGCCCGTCGGGTAATGTCCAAGGACCCTGCGGAACGCCCGACTGTCTGAAAAACCCTCCACCGTTCAGCTCCTTCGCCTGACCGTCACTCGGTGACCCGTAAGTGTGGAAACGTACAGGTCGCATGATGCCGAACACGCTTGACCAGCCCGTGAAGCACATAGTAAGTCATCATATGACCTTGTCAATATTGGGTGGATGTCCGCTGGTCGCCGGTACCCCACCATCCGCTTGATAGATGGATGATTGACCATGGAATTGGTTCGATTCGCCGACGCGCCCACATACACCGCTCCGGACCACGACCACGTCGTGGCGCGACGTCTTCAGGGCGGCGAAGCAAGCAAGGCCGACTTTGCGCTGGTCGGACACTCGTCGTTTCCTGAACGCGCGGTCGTGCCGATGGGTGCCGGAGCGCTCGATAAGGTGTACGTCGTCACCGAGGGCGCGCTCACGATCGAGCAGGACGATGGTACACGGCATATCCTGCACGTGGGGGATAGCATCTTCATATCCGCTGGCGAGGCGCGTGCAGTCATCAACGAGAGTGGCCGACCTGCGGCGATGATCGTGGTCACGCCTGCGCCGACAAGATAGATTGAGGCGGTTGCAAAGAACCGCTCGTGCCGATGAGCCGCGATCCCGCCATCGTGACAGAGAACAGAAGAATTCTCATGTGGGTGAAGCGAGCGGGGGCTGATGTGACCGGCTGGCTTTGGACCGGGCTGATTGAGAGGATCAGCGAGGACCAAGGAG
>CALMRL010000355.1 GCA_937873345.1 uncultured Beijerinckiaceae bacterium
GCACGGCTCACCGTGGCGATCTCCGCGGCCGGGCCGCTCGTCTTCCGCTACGTCGCGTCCGGCGGCGCCCTCGCCCTGGCCGGCGCCGCCCAGCTCGTGACCTTCGCGATCCTCGCCCGCGCCTTCGGTCCCAGGCAGTTCGGCCTCTACGTGCAGTTCACCGCCGGCGCGACGATCGCCGTGCAGCTCTGCGGCCTCGGCGCCTCGGATTGCCTGATCCGCCGGGTATCGCGGGACCGCGATCTCTACCCCGCCATGCTCGGCCACAACATCCTCCTGGTGTCGCTGACCGGTGCGCTGCTGGTCGGCTTGGGCGTGCCCGTCGTGCACCTGCGGCTGACGCTCGATCCGCGCCCGGGCGTCGATCTCGCCGTGGCAGCCCTGCTGCTCGTCAGCAACGTCGTGGTGACGCGGCTGGTGCTGCTGGTGGAGACGATCTTCCTGAGCATCGGCCGGGTGGCAGAGGCCAACCGCTCGGTCGTCGGCTTTGCCCTCGCGCGCACGCTGATCGCCGCGGTGGCGTACTTCATCCTGGCCACCACGACGATCACTCAATGGGCGGTGATCCAGGGCTGCGGCTTCGTTCTCTACGCTCTCGCTTGCCTCTTCTGGCTGAGGCCGCTGGGCGCCCCGCGCTGGACCATCATGCGCGACGAGATCGGGCCCGGGATCCTCTACGCCTCGCAGTTCGTCGGGCGCGCCGTTCGGCAGAACATCGACCTCTTCGTCCTCGGCGCCCTGCTCCCCGCCGCGATGATCGGCAGCTACGGCGTGGCGCGCCGCATCATGGATGCGAGCTTCCTATCGATCGACGCGATGAATCGCCTCCTGTATCCGCGCTTCGCTCTCGCGAGCCGCTTCGGGCTGCCGGACGCCCTGCCGGACGCCCGCAGGGCACTCGCTGCGGCACTGCTCATCGGCACCGCCACCGCCGCGGTGCTGTTCACGGCCGCGCCGTTCCTGCCGATGGTGTTCGGGCGCACCTACCACGACCTCGCCTTCTTCCTGCGTGCCCTCAGCGGCCTGATCGTCTTCGTCGCGGTCTGGTCGATCGCGATCGATCTTCTCGGCGCGTCGGGACGTCAGGGCGCACGGGCATCGATCGTGAACGGCGTCAACCTGCTCGGCAGCCTCGGCATCGTCGCCGCCTCCTCCGTCGCGGCGCAGACCGGCACCTTCCTCGCCCTCTACGCCACGGAGGTCACGACCGTGGTCGCCGCCTGGAGCGTGCTGATCGCCCTCGTCAGGCGAGATCAATCCAAGCGGGACGAGGCCGGATGCCGCGCGAGGGAAGGCGACGGGGTGAAAGGCGCGGGATCGTCCGGCGGCGCGATCCCGATGCCGCCGGCATGACCCGAGGGCGCCTGCGCAAGGCCTCGCGCGATGACGGTGGAGAACTTGCCCGCGCTCGGCCGCCTGTTACGCAAGGTCGCCTGACGGGGCAAGCGGACGACGAGGATGGGATCGTCGGCTATCCCCGGTGTCTCACGCCGGACAGCCCGAACGTCGAGCCCGCCGTGGAGAGCCAGCTCGTGCACGGGGGACAGCAGCATGTCGCGCCACTACGGTACACTGCGTCGGTCAACCCTGATTGCCCCTGGAGAAAAGCCGCAGGCGACGCCGATGCCGAATCCGCCCTGCAGCAGGATGACGCCAGACGCGAACAGCAGGCCGCGCGCGAGGGAGCTAGTCGGCACGTGCGCGCAAGCAAGAAGCCCTGGGAGACAGATGCAGGTGAGCGGCAGGAGAGCCCAGGCAAGGCACAGAAGGCCGGCCGCGATGCCCGACACGAAGAGGATCGTCGCGACGGCGAGACAACCTTCCATGCCTCTGCATCGCGCGCAGACTTGAAGATCGGATCAAACCCACCGTGCTCGGCCGCGGCCTGTCCGCCGGACGGGGTTCAACCGGCCGCTCAAGGCGCCGAAGCCGAACGCGTTTTGGCTGGCGGGTTCGTCCGTCGTTGTGGAAGCCGGCAAGGCAAGGAAAGCGTCAAGGCGACCGGCTCACGAACATGAATTCCGGCAAAGGGTGCGGACGCTCGGCCTCGAACATCGCCCACGCCGTGCGATCGGGCTGTCCGGGATGCCTCCGGCGTGATATCCGGCTCGATATCGCGAACTCGCATGGCGTCGCGCGCTTCAAGGCTTTTGAATTCGCTCGATCGGTCAGATGGAATGGCATGATCTTTCGATGCGCAGCCTTGACCTTTTAGAGGTTGATCAAAACTCTCTTACTACTCAACCGAAAACGTGACAGGAGCGGAGATCAAGAAGGTAACAAATACCAAGACAAGCAACGAGAAGAATTGATGCTTCAAGAGTTTAGAAGCGCGTTGAGACGTTTTGCCGGGGTTTCTGAAGGAGGTACTGATTTCGATGCTGCGTTCTATCGTCTGAATCATCAAGATTTAGCGCATCTGACGACGAAAAAAGAGCTTCAGCAGCATTTTCTCAAGCACGGGCGCCAAGAAGGGCGCCACACGTCGCTCGCGAGCGCGCGAGCGCACTACCGTTCCATCGGACGATCGCTGCCGCCGGACTTCAACGTTGCGGCCTACCGCGTGCTGAACCCCGATCTGCAGCAGAAATTGACGACGAACTCGCATTACGAGCGCCACTATCTCGAACATGGCGAGGCGGAGGGACGGCCCTACAAGGGCGAGGAGGAAGATGACTGCCTTTGGCGGACGCTCTTCGACTACGGCGAGTTCCGCCTGCATTCTGCGGCATGGCGCAGCCGCGAGCCGACGAGCAGGGCGGATGCGATGCGCCTCTTCGTCGAGGAAGGCATCGAGCGACTGGTTCCGCTCGCGACGGACCATGCCTTCGACCCTGCCTTCTATCGTTTGCAATACGCGGTCGGCTCGACGGATGCGGTGGCGCTCTACAGAGACTGGCTGGAGCGCGGGCTAGGTCTCGGCCATGCGCCGAACGAGCGGCAGGCGGTCCGCCGCTTCCTCGGCGGCAAACCTTATCCGCGCTGCCTCGATTGGCGGGGCCTAGACACCGTTGACCCCAAGGCACCGACCTACCCCGCCAAGATCGAGGCGCTGCAACGGCTTTTCAGCGAGGATCCGCGTCGATATCGCCGCCACGTCGCAGATCGCGGGGCGGCGGAGTTGTACAAGGACATCGGTGACCATCACAGGAGCACCGGCGCCGACGCTCTCGCGCTCGTCGCCTATGATCTCGCCATCGAGGCAGGCGGCAGCACGGCGGCGCATCACCACCACCGCGGCGACGTCCGCCGCCATTTGGCGCATATACCGGAGGCGATCGCCGATTACCGCAAGGCGATGGAGTTTCCCACCCACTCCGTCTGGGCCGTTCACCATGCCACGACCTTGATGCAGGAGCAGCCCACGGCACCAACGCCTGCGGATCGCGTGTCATCGCCGGCACCGGCGCGGGACGCAGCCGCGGGCGAGGACGACGTCGCGAGCCTCCTCGAAGCCGCTTACGCCGCCCATGCCGGCGATGTCACGTATCGCAAGCTCGTCGACCGGATCGTCGAGAGGCGGTTCCAGGACACGACGGCCGCCATGATGTCCCTGGTCGCGGAAGGAAAACCCGATAAGGCGAACGAGGTCGCCGACCGCGACCTGCCCTCCCTCGCATCGCTCATCGCCAGCCTGAAGCTGCGCGGGCTGCGGAGGATCGAGCCGGTCGGCCGTCGCGTCGCGATGCTCGCCTGCCTCGATCTCCCGCAGTGCACGCACTATCGCGTCAGGCAGAAGCAGGAGCAGCTCGCGGCGCACGGTGTCGCCGTGGACGTCGCGGATCTCAACGACCCCGCGGCCTTCATGCGGACGCTGCCCGGAGCATCGGCCGCGATCTTCTACCGGGTGCCCGCCAGCCCGGAAATCATGGAAGCGATCCTCTACGCGCGCTCGCTCGGCATCCTGACCTATTACGACATCGACGACCTCGTCTTCACGATGGATTTCCCCGACACCCTCGGCAGCTATGAGGGGCAGGTTTCACGCGACGAATACCTCGGGCTGCAACACGGCGTCGGCCTCCGCCGCAATGCGATTCGCCTTTGCGACTACGGCATCGCCTCGACGAGACCGCTGGCGGACGCTCTCGGTCCGCTCGTGCGCGCAAAGATCGCCCATGTCGTTCCGAACGGACTCGATTCGCGCAGCGCAGGCGCGATGCGCTTCGGCGCCCTGCCGCGACCGGCGGGTGACGGCGTCACGATCTTCTACGGCAGCGGCACGAGGGCGCATAATCAGGATTTCACCGACCTCGTCGCGCCGGCGCTCCTGGAGCTGCTCGCGTCCCATCCCACGCTGCGCTTCATCCTCGTCGGGCATCTCGCGCTCGGTCAGGCGTTCGACGCCTTCCGCGATCGCATCGACCGCTATCCCTTCATCGAGGATTTCGAGAAATACTGGGCGCTGCTCTCGCTCGGCGACATCAACATCGCCGTCCTCAGCGAGGGCGCATCGCCGATTGCAAGAGCGAGATCAAGTGGCTCGAGGCGGCCGCGCTCGGAATCCCGACGGTGCTGTCGCCGACGGCAACCTACCGGCACCTGCTCGCGCCCTCCGTCGACGCGCTCTTCGCGACGCGATCGACGGATTGGAAAAGGGAACTCCTCGCCCTGATCGAGGCCCCCTCGCGGCGCCGGGCGATCGGCCGGGCCGCGCGCTCGAAGGCCCTGCGGGAC
>CALMRL010000356.1 GCA_937873345.1 uncultured Beijerinckiaceae bacterium
CATCTCGGCGCCGGTCAACCTCGGCTACGCCCGGCCGCAGGCGGCGGCGGCGATCGCAGCGGCCGCCAAGGCGCTCGACCAGGGTAGTGCGGGAGGCGCCGAAGCCCCGGCCCTGATCCGCCGCGGGCTCAAGGAGCTGGCGAGCGCCGCGGCATAGGATGTTCGCTTCCGCCCTCCGCAATGAGGGCGTCTCGGGAGACCAGGTGCCGGCTCATCGACCTCGGTGTTCAAGCACGTGAACACCCGCAACCCAGAATTGTAGGGTCTCGAATGCGCCGGTGCGTCTATGGATTGCTCGCCATCATCCTGGCGACGAACGCGCACTGCACGACGCCGCCCGGCGCCGCCGTATCGAAGACCACGCTGGTCCTTGAGATCGAGGGAGACCTCCTCCGCCACGGCGGCGTGGTGGTCCTTTATCCGATCCCGGTGCCGGCGGGCGAGGAATCCAAGATCCCGGGCGAACCGAAACCGCTGCACCTCGCGGCACGCTACGACGAGGTGCAGATGCTCTACCCCGCCGGAGGCGAGTACATCTTCAGCTTCCATGCCGCCGAAGACGGATCGGGGACGGCGACCTTCAGAACCCAGCTCCTCACCATCATCGGCACCGACGAGCAGGGTCGGGGCATCCAAATGCGGGAGGGATTCGAGGGACGCTACACGTCGGGCGGCCAAGTCATCCGGGTCTTGCCGCACGCCGAGTGGGCCGCGCCGGACGAGGCGACGCGGTCGAACGCCAGGTGGGGCAGGACCGAGGCCTATGCCGATCCACCGCCGGCCGACGAGCGCGATGCTCGCGCGCTTGCAAGCGTGATGGATGACTCCTTTCACCGCGTGCCGCTGGTATGCGAGGGCGATGCGCGGGCCAAGGCTTGCACGGTTCCCCAGGATCGGTGGGCCGCCGTCGAAGCGCTCTGGTGGCGCAGCATCGCCGAGGAGCGCCTTGAACGCCTGAACTTCTACGCCTTGAATCGCTGCTACGAGAAGCAGTGGTTCCGCAGCAGAACCTGCGAGGACGACCCCGACTCCGACGAGCCGGAGTTTCGGTAGCGCTCGCCTATCGGCAGCGGCTGCGCGTTCCCCACGCGGGACGAGCCCTGTGCGAGTTGCGGGATCGCACCGAATCCAAGCCTTGGGTTTCTCGGCCGGTCCGCGGCGGCATCCGAGACAATCGGCGAACCATCCGGCATGACGGACATGATGGACTCGAACGAACACACCGCCCCGGCGAGCTACACCGCCCTCGGCCTGCGCGTCGAGGCCGAGCCCCTCGGGCCCGGCCTGCACGTCGTGGCGACGCCGATCGGCAACCTCGGCGACATCTCCCTCCGGGCGCTGGCGACGCTCGCCGCCGCGACCCTCATTGTCGCCGAGGATACGCGCGTCACCAGGGTGCTGCTGGCGCACTACGGCATCGCCACGCCGCTCGCCGCCTACCACGAGCACAACGCCGATGCCGTGCGCCCGCAGCTCATCGCCAGGCTGGAGGCGGGCCAGGCGCTGGCGCTGGTGTCGGACGCCGGCACGCCGCTGATCTCCGACCCCGGCTTCCGCCTCGTCGGGGATGCGCGCGCGGCCGGCATCGCGGTCACCGCGGTGCCCGGCGCCTCGGCGGTGCTCGCCGCGCTGGTGACCGCCGGCCTGCCGACCAGCCGCTTCTTCTTCGAGGGCTTCCTGCCGCCGAAATCCGCCGCGCGGCGGCAGCGCATCGCCGCGCTCGCC
>CALMRL010000357.1 GCA_937873345.1 uncultured Beijerinckiaceae bacterium
CGCTCGATCGCCTGGGCGCGCGCGTCCTTCAGGCGGAAGTACACCGAGTCGAGCCCGGTCTCGGCGCGAAGGTCCGGCCCGACCGGCACCTCGCCCGGGATCGGCTGCAACATCGGCTCATCGGCGGCGACGGCGGGCTTCCGCGAGAAGAACATGCTTCACGCCGCTCGCGGCAGGACGATCAGCGCCTCGGCGCGCATCGAGGCGTGCGCGGCGAAGCCGAAGTGCCGCCGCGACGGCGCGGAGCACAGGCCCAGTCGTCCTGCAATCGAGGGCTTGAATTCAGACAAGTGCTTGAATTCGAACGGCCGGCCGCCGTGATGCTTCATGCGTTTCTCGTTGCCGCGAAGGCGGTCGTAGTCGGGAATCGGACTCGGCACCGGCATGATCCACCCGCGACGGGGGCGTCACGGCTTGCCTATAACAAAGGCCCTGCCGGCAGAAATCAAGTGCTTTCGCCTATTGCGTGATGAGGTCGAATGCGGCAACCATCCACTACATAGGGCGTTACCCTGCTTTCCAATGGGGCGTGAGCGCACGTCATGAAGTATTTATGACGACACTTGATTTGCGCGTCGTCGTCTCCCGACTGGAGAGCGGTCTTCGCGAATCGTTGCAGGCGGCCGTGGCGCGGGCGGTGGCACGGGGCCACGCCAGCGGCGAGGTCGAGCACTGGCTGGCCGAGCTGACCGATCGGGACGGCGCCTTCGTGGGCCCGCTCCGCGTCCTCGAGATCGAGTCGCGTCGCGTCGCCGCCGAGGTGCTCGGCCGCCTCGATCGCATCCGCGGCGGTCATGCCTCCTCGCCGTCGCTGTCGCGCGTTCTGCTCGAATGGGTCGAGGAGGCGTGGCTGACGGCGTCGCTGCGCTACGGCCGCAACCACATCGCCCCCGCCGACCTCCTCGCCGCGCTGACGACCGCGGCGCCGCTTGCCAGGCTGATCCGCGACATCTCCCCCTCATTGCGCCTCGACGAGCCGCGCACCCTGGCGCTTGCGGCCTCCGTGCAGCCCGAGGCGGAGAGCGGCGCGTCGGGCTCCGTCGGCGGTGGCGCGGGAGGCACGGCCCCGGGTGGGGGCCAGGCGGCCGTGGGCAGCGGCGAACTCGGCCGCTACAC
>CALMRL010000358.1:0-4015 GCA_937873345.1 uncultured Beijerinckiaceae bacterium
GGCCGCGGCGCGGCCGGCCTTCTCCGCCGGCTCCGCGCGCAAGCCGGGATCGGCTGGACCGGGGGCGGCCAGCAGCGACAGGGCGAGCATCGCCGCCGCCACAGGTCGCGCCGCCGATCCCTTGCCCCGCATCCCGGTCCTCCGCCGCGAGCGCGGAGCCAAGCGGCGAAACATGTCACCATCGCGGCGCACGGCATCGGCACGTGCTATGTCGGTGGCGACCGGGGGGACGTGTCATGTCGAAGCCCGGCGGTCCCGGCGCGTTCAGGGTGCTGCGCGGGTTTGAGGCGGTGCGGCTGCGGCCCGCGATGTACGTCGGCGATGTCGACGACGGCTCCGGCCTGCACCGCATGGTCGAGTTCGCCGTCCTCGACGCCCTCGCCCGGCGGCCGGCGCGCGTCGCCGTGACGCTGCACGTGGGCGGGGCGGTGAGCGTCACCGACGATGGCGGCCCCTTCCCGGTGGCGATCGAGGCGGCGCTGTCGGGCCTGACGCTCTACGAGCCCGGCTTGCTGGCGATCGTCTGCGCGCTGTCGTCGCGCCTCGACGTGCGGGTTCGCCGGAGCGACGAGGAGGGGCTGACCCGCTTCGCCGACGGCCGCCTCGCCGCCCCGACGACCCGCGTCGCGGCGGAGGCGGCAGGCGCCGCGTCCCTGACGGAGATCGGTTTCCTCGCGGCGCGCGACGTGTTCGGCGCGGCGGCCTACGATCGCGCGCTTGTCGCCCGGCAGCTCCGCGACCTCGGCCGGCGCGAACCCGGCGCTGTCTTGACGCTTGTCGACCCGCCGTCCGCACCGTGGGACGAGGGAGGGACGAGACCATGACCGAGCTTCGGCACTGGTGGCAGCGCGCGGTCATCTACCAGGTCTATCCCCGCTCCTTTCAGGATTCCGACGGCGACGGCATCGGCGACCTGCGCGGCATCGCGAGCCGCCTCGACCACCTGCACGACCTCGGCATCGACACGGTGTGGCTGTCGCCGATCTATCCCTCGCCGATGGCCGACTTCGGCTACGACGTCGCCGACTACACCGGTATCGACCCGATGTTCGGCACGCTTGCCGACTTCGATGCGCTGGTCGCGGCGCTGCACGGGCGCGGCATGCGCCTGGTGCTCGACTACGTGCCGAACCACTCGTCCGACCGCCACCCGTGGTTCCTCGAAAGCCGCTCGTCGCGCACCGACCCCAAGCGCGACTGGTACGTCTGGCGCGACCCCGCGCCGGACGGTGGGCCGCCGAACAACTGGCTCAGCCACTTCGGTGGCATCGCTTGGGAGTGGGACGCGTCGACCGGCCAGTACTACCTGCACTCCTTCCTGAAGGAGCAGCCCGACCTGAACTGGCGCAACCCGGCCGTGAAGCGGGCGATGTTCGACGCTCTGCGCTTCTGGCTCGACCGCGGCGTCGACGGTTTCCGCGTCGACGTGATGTGGTGCATGGTCAAGGACGCCCTGTTCCGCGACAACCCGCCGAACCCGGACTGGCGGCCGGGGATGTCGACGCGCGACAGGCTGATCCCCGTCTACGACGCCGACCGGCCGGAGACGATGGCGCTCGTCGCCGAGATGCGGGCGCTGCTCGACGGCTACGGCGACCGCCTGCTGATCGGCGAAATCTACCTGCCCGTCGAGCGGCTCGTCGCGTACTACGGGCCGGAGGGCAAAGGCGGCGCGCAGATGCCCTACAACTTCACCCTGATCAAGGCGCGATGGGCCGCCGAGAGTGTCGCGGAGATCATCCGGCGCTACGAGGCGGCGCTGCCGCAACCCGCACCCCCGGGCGTCGCCTGGCCGAACTGGGTGCTGTCGAACCACGACCAGTCGCGCATCGGCACCCGGATCGGCCCGGCGCAGGCCCGCGTCGCGGCGATGCTTCTGCTGACGCTGCGCGGCACGCCGACGATCTACTACGGCGAGGAGATCGGCATGCTCGACGTGCCGATCCCGCCGGCGCTGGTCCAGGACCCGGCGGAGAAGCGCCAGCCCGGCATCGGCCAGGGCCGCGACCCCGAGCGCACGCCGATGGTGTGGGACGCCAGCGCCGAGGGCGGCTTCACCAGGGGGAAACCCTGGCTGCCGCTCGGCGCCGACCATGGACGCGTCAACGTGGCCGTCGAGGCGGAGGACCCGCAATCCATGCTGGCGCTGTACCGGGCGCTGCTGGCGCTGCGGCGCCGCGAGCCGGCGCTGGGCGGCGGCGCGGTCGAAGAGGTGCGGGCCGACGGCGGGGTGCTCTGCTTCGTCCGTCGCGAGGGCGCGAGCGGGGTGGCGGTGGCGCTGAACATGACGGGCGCGCCGGCGGAGACGGCGGCAACGGGACGCATCGTCCTCTCAACGCAGCTCGACCGGCGTGGAGAAGAGGTGGCAGGGACGCTGCGGCTGCGGCCGGACGAGGGCGTGGTGCTGGCGGAGTAGGCCGCGCTCACGCCCGGTGGTACGGATGCCCTGTCAGCAGCATCACGGCGCGGTAGATCTGCTCGCAGGCCATCACCCGCACGAGCTGGTGCGGCCAGGTCATCGCGCCGAAGCTGATGCTCGCCTGCGCCGCGCCGCGCAGCGTCTCGTCGAGGCCGTCGGCGCCGCCGATCACCAGGGTGAGGCGTGGGGCGCCGGCATCGCGGGTGCGGCCGATCAGGGTGGCGAAGCCGGGGCTGTCGAGGGCGTCGCCGCGCTCGTCGAAGAGCGCCAGCCCGCCATCCTCGGCCGCCGCGCGCAACAGTGCCGCCTCCTCGCGCTTGCGCTCGGGCGCCGAGCGGGCACGGCTTTCGGCGAGTTCGCGAAGGTCGATGACCAGTCCGGCGGCGCGGCCAGCCGACCGCGCGCGGTCGAGATAGCGATCGGCGAGGTCGCGCTCGGCGCCAGCCTTTTGCCGGCCGACGCAGGCCAGGGTGAGGCGCAAGCGGGCGCCGGCGGCCCTAGACCGCCAGCGGCCTGTCGGCGCCCCACATCTTCTCGAGGTTGTAGAACTGCCGCACCTCGGGCCGGAAGATGTGCACGATCACGTCGCCGGCGTCGATCAGCACCCAGTCGCCGTTGGCCAATCCCTCGATCTGCGCCCGCGCCGAGTCGGCGGCCTTGAGGGCGCGCAGCACGCGGTCGGAGATGGCGGAGACGTGGGTGTTGGAGCGCCCGGTGGTGATGACCATCGCGTCGGCGATCGAGGTCTTGCCGGCGAGATCGATCAGCAGCGTGTCCTCGGCCTTGGCGTCGTCCAGGCTCGTCATCACCACGTCGATCAGGCGGCTCTTGCCGGGAGGAGGCAGAACGCCCGCTTCGGCGGCAAGCCCGGTGGAGAGGTGGCGTCGCTCGGCGGTCCCATTCATGCCCGTGTCGATCAGCGCATTCATCCTCGTCGGACCCGGAAGCGGGTCTCCATGGAGCAATATGCCCGCGATGCCCGGCCTTTTCAATCGGTCGATCCGCCTCGCCCCGGACTCCCGCCTTGCGGCTCCCGGCTTGCGGATCGGCTCCGCGTCCCGCCATGGTCCAGCGCGGCGGCCGTGGTCGATTCGACCGCGGCGGGCTCGACGTCCCGCGCCGGTTGGCGCGAAAGTTGAAGGACGCATCCGCAGGCGCATCCCGCCGTCCGCCCCCAACGGCCGAAGGGCCTTTTTCGCAGGAAAGAGCCAGTCTCCATGCTGCAGGCCGAACAAGCCGACCCCGCCCTCAAGGCCGAAGCCCCCGCGAACGGGTCGTCGGCGAAGGACATCGAGGAGCTGCGCGTCGCGATCGTCGACAAGCTGATCTACGCCGTCGGCAAGGACATCAAGACAGCCTCGTCGCGCGACTGGTTCCTCGCCCTGGCGCTCGCCGTGCGCGACCGCATCGTCGATCGCTGGATGAGCGCGACGCGGCGAACCCAGGCCGCCAAGGCGAAGCAGGTGTACTACCTGTCCGTCGAGTTCCTGATCGGCCGCCTGCTGATGGACGGGTTGACCAATCTCGGCATCACTGAGCAGGCCCGCGAGGCGCTGGCGCACCTGGGCGTCGACCTCGCCGAGGTGCGCGCCCAGG
>CALMRL010000358.1:4025-5552 GCA_937873345.1 uncultured Beijerinckiaceae bacterium
AACGGCGGGCTCGGCCGGCTCGCCGCCTGCTTCATGGAGTCGATGGCGAGCGTGGGCCTGCCCGCCTACGGCTACGGCATCCGCTACGAGCACGGGCTGTTCCGCCAGATGATCTCGGACGGCTGGCAGCACGAGGCGCCGGAGGACTGGCTGGCCTACGGCAACCCGTGGGAGTTCGAGCGGCCCGAGGTGGTCTACCCCATCCACTTCGGCGGCTTCGTCGAGCAGCTCGGCGGCGAGAGCGAGGCCGCGCCCCTGAAGAACGTCTGGCATCCGCGCGAGACGGTCAACGCGGTCGCCTACGACACGCCGGTGATCGGCTGGCAGGGTAAGCATGCCAATACGCTGCGGCTGTGGTCGGCGCGCGCCGTCGACCGCATCGACCTTTCCGGCTTCAACCGTGGCGACCACGTCGGCTCCTTCGCCGCGCGGACCTACGCCGAGTCGATCTCGCGCGTGCTGTATCCCTCCGACGAGACGCGCTCGGGCCAGGCGTTGCGCCTGCGCCAGGAGTTCTTCTTCACCTCGGCCTCTCTGCAGGACCTGCTGCGCCGCCACATGGGGCTGCACGGCACCATCCGCACGCTCGCCGACCACGCCGCGATCCACATGAACGACACCCACCCCGCGATCGCGGTGGCCGAGCTGATGCGCCTCCTGCTCGACGAGCACGAGCTGGCGTGGAGCGAGGCGTGGGCGATCACGCAGGGGACGCTGAACTACACCAACCACACCCTGCTGCCCGAGGCGCTGGAGGCTTGGCCGCTGGAGCTGATGAGCGACCTGCTGCCCCGTCACATGCAGATCATCTTCCTCATCAACCACAAGCACCTCGCCAAGGTGCCGGCCGAGATGCGCGACAATGCCAAGCTCGCCGAAGTGTCGCTGATCGAGGAGGGCGGCGGCAAGAGGGTGCGGATGGGCCATCTCGCCTTCATCGGCTCGAACCGCATCAACGGCGTCTCGGCGCTGCACACCGACCTGATGAAGCAGACGATCTTCTCCGACCTCGGCGCGATCTATCCCGGCCGCATCGTCAACAAGACCAACGGCATCACCTTCCGCCGCTGGCTGATGGAGGCCAACCCCGGCCTGACCCAGCTTCTCGTCGACACGGTCGGCCCGAAGGTGCTCGACGACCCCCGCGAGCTGACGAAGTTCAAGGCCTATGCCGAGGATGCGGGCGTCGACGAGCGGATGAAGCGGTGGCGCCGGCGCAACAAGCTGGCGCTGGCCTCCGTGATCGGCGAGCGGCTCGGCGTCGCCGTGTCGCCCGACGCGCTGTTCGACGTGCAGATCAAGCGCATCCACGAGTACAAGCGGCAGCTCCTCAACGTGCTGTCGACCGCCGCGCTGTACCGCGAGATCAAGGCGCATCCCGGCTCCAGCTGGCAGCCTCGCGTGAAGATCTTCGCCGGCAAGGCGGCGGCGAGCTACCATCGCGCCAAGCTGATCATCAAGCTCGCCAACGACGTCGCCAGAGTGGTCAACAACGCCCCCGAGATCGGCGACCGGCTGAAAGTCGCC
>CALMRL010000359.1 GCA_937873345.1 uncultured Beijerinckiaceae bacterium
GAGGTCGAGTCGCCGGTAGGGCTTGTTGATCACCTCGAACTCGGTGCCGCCGGCATCGGCGCGCTCTACGGCGTCGCGCCGAGTGTCGGGTTCGGCGCGATGGATCGTTCGCCTCGCAACCCGTCCCGCCCGCCGCCGGTCCGCGCCCGATCGCCAGCATGCACCCGCGCGGCGGGCCCGCCCACCATCCAGGAAGTCCGCTCATGCTCTTTCCCCGACGAGACAGGCTGGCCGTTGCGCTCGCCACCCTCCTTCCCACTCTGGCGTCGCTCCCTGCCGCAGCGCAGGGCACCGGCGACATCGCGGTTGAGCAAGCCTGGGCGCGCGCGACGCCGCATGGCGCACAGGTCGCCGGCGCCTACGTCACCATCATCAATCGCGGCACCGCGCCCGATACGCTGACCGGCGGCTCGGCCGAGGTCGCCGGCCGGTTCGAGCTGCACGACATGACGATGGTGAACGGCGTGATGGGCATGCGTCCGACCGGCCCGCTGCCGATCCCGCCCGGCGCTACCGTGACGCTGTCGCCGCGCGGGCGCCACATCATGCTCTCCGACCTGAAGCGCGGCCTCGCCAAGGGCGAAACCGTGCAAGGCACGCTCACCTTCGCCCGCGCCGGCACCGTGCCGGTGCGCTTCGCCGTCGAGGGCATCGGCGCGATGGCGCCGGCATCCGGTGACGCGATGGCGCCGACCGCCGAGCATGCCATGCCGGGCATGAAGATGGACTGAGTCGGAGCGATACGGGCCTGCCCGTACCATCGCCGGCAGGGCAGGATTGGTTGGGACAAGGACAGCATCGCCATGATCTCGCGCTCGTTCCTGATCGGCTTCGCCGTGCTCGCCGGCGTGCCGGCGTTGGCGCTGCTGCTGGTCGTCGCCTTCGTCACGGGGCCGCACTCCTCGTTCCACAGCGCGCGGATCGGCGGTGCCTTCGCGATGACGGAGATGACGGGACGCTCCGTCAGCGAGAAGGACCTCGCCGGCAAACCCTTCGCGATCTTCTTCGGCTACACCTCGTGCCCCGACATCTGCCCGACGACGCTCGTCGCCCTCGGCGATGCGCTGCGGCGCATGGGGCCCGACGCGGACAGGCTGAGCGCCGTCTTCGTGACGCTCGACCCGCAGCGCGACACGCCGGAGCAGATGCGCGCCTATCTCGCCTCCTTTGATCCTCGCATCCGCGGCTTCACGGGGACGCAGGCGCAGACGGACGCGATGGCGGATGGCTTCCACATCAGCCGCCGCCGCGTGCCGCTGCCCGGCGGCAGCTACACGCTGGACCATTCCGCGGGCGTGTTCCTGTTCGATGCCCGCGGCGAGATCGCCGGCGAGATCCCCTATGACGAGCCGGCGGACGGGGCCCTAGCCAAGCTCGAGACGCTGGTGAGCCCCAAGGCCTGCCTGCCGGAGGCGCCGCCGCGCGTCGACCTGTGGAGCGGGGCGGCGCTCGGCTCGTCCTGCGGCGCGGGCTGAACGGGACGAGTCGCTCAGGCGCGGCTCACCACCTCGACGTCGTCGAGCCCCTTCGCCCGGTAGATCGCGTAGGACACGACCCAGGCGAGCGCGAACACGCCGATGATGGCGAAGCCGAGGAGGTTGACGTCGGCGTTCAGCGCCCCGACGCCGGTCCAGAAGGTGCCCGTCAGGCCGAACTGGTCGCCGATCAGGCCGAGCGCCTCGATGCCGCCGATCAGCACGGCGACGATCACCGAAACGGCGGTGATCGTCATGTTGTAGTACAGCTTGCGCATCGGCCTGACGAAGGCCCAGTCGTAGGCGCCGAGCATCATCACCCCGTCGGCGGTGTCGACGAGCGACATGCCGGCCGCGAACAGCGCGGGGAAGACCATCATCGCGTGGATCGGGATGCCCTTGGCAGCCTGCGCGGCGGAGACGCCGAACATCGCCACCTCGGTCGCCGTGTCGAAGCCGAGGCCGAACAGCACGCCCAGCGGGAACATGTGCCAGGAGCGGCTGACCAGGCGGAACACAGGGCGGAACAGCCGGGCCAGCAGGCCGCGGTCGTCCAGCAGCGGGTCGAGGTCCTCCTCGGCATAGGCGCCGCCGGCGCGCACCCTGCGGTAGCAGCGGTGGATGGATGCGAAGATCACCACGTTCATCGCCGCGATCGCGAGCAGGAACGACGACGACACGGCGGTGCCGATCACTCCGCCGACACCCTTGATCGCATCGAACGAGCCGACCAGCGTCGCCGTGACGGCGACCGCGGCGGCGGCGACCACCACCACGGCGGAGTGCCCCATCGCGAAGAAGAAGCCGACCGCCACCGGGCGCTGGCGCTCCCCCATCAGCTTGCGCGTCACGTTGTCGATCGCGGCGATGTGATCGGCATCCACCGCGTGGCGCAGCCCGAGTCCGTAGATGACCAGCGCCACGCCGAGCATGGCCGGCTTGTCGTGGAAAGCCGCGGCGGCCCAGCCCCAGCTGCCGATGTTGAGCGCCGCGAGCAGAACGCCGATGGCTGCGAGCCTCGCCTTCAGGTCGGGCGCGCTCTCGTCGAACAGGTCCTTGAAGGGCTTCAGCATCGCATCATCCGCCGTCTACCTGTCCAAGACGATCGCCCTCGTGCGCCGGGCTGGCTATCGCCGATCCGCCGAGGGAGCAATGCTCGACTTCGCCGAGCGACGCGATGGCGCGCCGCGGCGGCGGGCAGGACAGCGGAGGCGGCTCCCTCACGGCCCCTGCAGCCGCGAAAGCAGCGGCCGCGCCGCCTCGTAGGCGGCGGCCCCGTCCTCCGGCGACAGCTTCGAGGCGAGCAGGCCGAGGCGGTCGTAGAGCCGCAGGCGCCGCTCCTCCCGCCGCCGAGGATCGTCCGGCACCGGCCGGCGACCCTCGCGGGCGATCCACCAGCGCAGCACCGCCGCCTCGACCCTCTTCGAGAAGGGCGGCATCAACTGGAACATCACGATCCCCGCGCAGCATCCGCAGAAGATCGCCGCGACCGAGTTGAAGAAGCCGGAAGGGTCGTAGGCCATCTGGTTGCGCACGCCGATCATCGGCAGGAGGAAGAAGTTCAACGGCGTGCAGTAGGCCGACAGCTTGCCGCTCTTCAGCCCGAAGGCGCCGACCAGCATCAGCGGGAACAAGCAGGCCGCGAGCCCGAGGAAGGTGCCCTGCCGCGGGATGGCGAAGAAGCCGAGCAGCAGGGCGAGGATGGCCGTGACCACCGTGCCGATCGTGAACTTCTGCTCGGCGACGATCGGCGACGGCCGCGTCGCGAAGAGGCAGCATAGGATGCCGACGACGAGGACGAAGGAATCGCCCGTCGGCCAGCGCGTGTCGATCCAGAAGGCGAAGGCGGCGAACAACCCGACGAACGCGCGCGTCGCCGAGTAGAGGGCGTTGCCGTAGTCGCGGTGCACGGTGCGTCGGACGTGGCCGAGCTCGGGCCGCCCGAGCGCGTCGGGCACGATGTTGCCGCGCAGCAGCGCCAGCCC
>CALMRL010000360.1 GCA_937873345.1 uncultured Beijerinckiaceae bacterium
GGTCAACGGTCGTGCGGCGACGAGGACGGCCTCGCTGGGCGGCGGTGGAGGCGGGGGTGGCGGCGCTTGCACCACGACCGGCTGCGGCTTGCTGTCCATCATCAGGTAGGCGGCGCCGAGCCCGGCGGACAGGGCGACGGCGAGTACGACGAGGCGTGCAGCTTTCATCACCCAGACCGGTCACGCGCCATGGATCGGCGCAGCTCCGATAAGGCCACGAATTCCTTCCGATATGGTTAACCGACCGTTGACCTTCGGATCGGTGCTGGCGGAGAGCGACATCCGTTGGCAGCCCTGGCCCAAGGACCAGGTGCCGCCGAACGCGATAACCCGCTCGATGCATCCCGGCGGTCTCGTCGAGAACCGCGGCGCCATCGTGCGGGCCACGTTCGACGTCGGCGATCCGCTCAAGGACGATCGGCTCGTCAAGGGTAGCGGCTCCGGCTTCATGGCGGCGGCGCTGGCTCCCGGCAAGCGCGCGGTCGCCATCGACCTTTCCGACCAGGGCAAGTCCGCCGCCGGCGGCTTCATTCTTCCCAATGACCGCGTCGACGTGATCCGCACCTTTCATCCCGACGACGCGCCCAACGAGTTCAGCACCGAGACGATCGTCACCAACGTCCGCGTGCTCGCGGTCGGCCAGAACGCGCAGGAGAAGTCCGGCGAGCGCATGCTGATGGGCTCGACGGCGACGCTGGAGCTGTCGCGCGAGCAGGCGGAGAAGGTGATCCAGGCGCAGCGCACCGGCCAGCTGACGCTGCTGCTGCGCGCCATGACCGACAGCGCCACCGATGATGCCGCTGCGCAGCAGCCGCTGACGATGACGATCATCCGCTCCGGCAACGCCAGCCAGCTGAGGGTGCGATGAGGGGGTTCACCTCCGGGCGCGTGGCGCTGGTCGCGAAGCTGATGCTGGCCGGCACCCTTGCCGCGCCGGCCGCACCCGCGACGGCGGCCGGCCCGCATCGCGCGGCGATGAGCGCGGACGCCGAGTCGCAGCGCATCAGCATGGGCGTCGGCAAGTCGACCATCATCGACCTGCCGGAGGACGCCGCGGAAATCTTCGTCGCCAATCCCACCGTCGCCAATGCCGTGGTGCGCACCGCGCGCAAGATCTACGTGATCGGCGCCTCGACCGGGCAGACCTCGCTGTTCGCCCTTGACCGGCAGGGCAGGGAGATCGCCTCGTTCCAAATCAACATCGGCCGCGACATCGGCGAGCTGACGCAGATCCTGCGTGCCGCCATGCCCGACAGCCGCATCAACGTGCGCACGATCGGCGAGTCGATCATCCTGACGGGCGAGGTCAACTCCGCGGAGGAGGCTCAGCGCGCCGCCGACATGGCGGAAGGTTTCGCCAAGCAGGGGGTCAACACCGCGGGGCCCAGCTCCGGCGGGCTGGTCGTCAATTCCCTGACGATCCGCGGCCGCGACCAGGTGATGCTCAAGGTCACCATCTCGGAGATGCGGCGCGACATCGCCAAGCAGCTCGGCATCTCGTCGTCGAGCTGGGGGTCACTAGCACAGTTCAATCCCTTCCCGATCCAGGGGGCGCTGTCGGCCGCCGGTTCTGCCCTGTCCTTCGCCGACGGCAGCGCGGCGCCGCAGACGAGCGCCCTCAACATCAATTCCGGTAACGGCCTCAAGGCGACGCTGCAGGCGTTCGAGCGCTACGGCGTCACCCGCACGCTCGCCGAGCCGACCGTCACCGCCATCTCCGGCCAGGCGGCGCATTTCACCGTCGGCGGCGAGTTCCCCTACTCGACCGGCCTTATCTGCTCCGGATCGGTGTCCGGCGCCGGCGCGGCCTCCACCTCCGCCTGCACCACCGGCGCGGCCTTCAAGCCTTATGGCATCACCCTGAACTTCGAGCCGGTGGTGCTGTCGGAAGGGCGCATCATGCTGCGTCTCGCTACCGAGGTCGCCGACCTCGACTTCCAGCACGGCGCCATCGTCGGCGGCGTCTCCACGCCCGGCCTGCTGACGCGGCGCAACGACACCACGATCGAGCTGCCCTCGGGCGGCTCGATCGCCACCGCCGGCCTGATCCAGCAGCAATCGATCCAGACGATCAACGGCCTGCCGGGCCTGCTCGACGTGCCGATCCTCGGCACCCTGTTCCGCTCGCGAGACTACCAGAGGCAGGAGACCGAGCTGATCATCATCGTTACCCCGATCATCGTGAAGCCGGTCGCGGCGAGTGCGTTGGCCAAGCCCGACGACGGCTTCACCGACGCCAGCGATCCCCAGGCCTGGCTGCTCGGGCGGATGAACAAGCTCTACGCGACGCCGAGCAATCCCGAAGCCGTCCGCCAGTACCGCGGCCGCGCCGGCTTCATCCAGGACTGACGCCATGATGCGCCTCCCGTCCGTCCGCCGATCGATCCTGCTGCTCGGACTGGCGCTTCCGGCCGCCGGCTGCGTCACCGACCGCGTGGTGCCGAACTCCTCCGTGCCGCTCGCCGACTATCACGCCCGCCATCCCATCGTGCTGGCGGAGGCGCGCACCACGCTCGACGTCTTCCCTTCAGCCGAGCAGGGTCGGCTCGACCGCCACACGGCGAAGCAGGTCTACGCCTTCGCCGAGCAGTACCGCGACAACGGCCGCGGCGAGGTCTCGGTGCTGGTGCCGCGCGGCGCCGGCGTGGCGCCCTCGCTGGTCGCCGACATCCGCCACGTGCTCGCGCTCGGCGGCGCCCGTGGCGTGACCGTCGCGTCGTACCCCGTCGCCGATCCCCGCCTCGCCTCGGCGGTGCGGCTGTCCTACGCCGGGATCAAGGCCAACGTCGCCGACCAATGCGGGCAGTGGCCGAGCGATCTCGCCTCCGGCTCGTCGATCGAGGGTTGGGAGAACAAGCCGTACTGGAACTTCGGCTGCGCGACGCAGACCATGATCGCCGCGCAGACCTCCGATCCGCGCGACCTCGTAGCACCGCGCGGCGAGGAGCCGGCCGATACCGAGCTGCGCGAACGCGGCATCCGCTCCACCCGCGGCGGGACCGATCCGGCGACAAGCTGGCAGCTGACCAACTCGCACATCGGCAACGTGGGGAACTGATGAAGACATCCGTCTTCGATGGCGAGCTGATCGCGCCGCTCCCTCGCATATCGGTGCAGGCCTTCTGCGAGACCGCCGAGGCGGCGGCCGTGATCGGACGCGCCTTCGCCGACAGGCGGATGGAGCGCACCCACGCGAAGGTGCAGACCGGCGGCGCCGCCGCGGCGGTGGAAACGTTCCGCAATGCGCCGACCCCCAACGTCATCCTCTTGGAGACGGCGGCGGCGCATGCCGACATCGTCAGCAAGCTCGAGAGCCTGGCCGAGTTCTGCGACAGCGGCACGCGCGTGGTGGTGATCGGCGCGCACAACGACATCACGCTCTACCGCGACCTGATGGGCCGCGGCGTCAGCGACTACCTCGTCGCGCCGCTCGACGAACTCGACGTGGTGCGCGCCCTGTCGAAACTCTTCACCCAGGTCGACGCGGATCCGCTCGGGCGCATCGTGGCGGTGGCGGGCGTGAAAGGGGGCGTCGGCGCCTCGGCGGTGGCGCACAACATGGCCTTCGCGGTCGCCCGCAACCTCGCCCTGCAGACGGTGATCGCCGACGCCGACCTCGGCTTCGGCACCGCCGGACTCGACTTCAACCAGGACCCGCCACAGGGCATCGCCGAGGCGGTCTTCGCGCCGGATCGTCTCGACGCCAATCTCGTCGAGCGTCTGCTGTCGCGCTGCACCGACAAGCTCTCCGTGCTCGCCGCGCCCGCGTCGCTCGATCGCATCTACGACTTCAGCGAGAACGATTTCGACCACCTCGTCGATATCCTGCGCGGGGCAGCGCCCTGCATCGTGCTCGACGTGCCGCACGTCTGGACCGCATGGGCGCGCCGGCTGCTGGTCGGCGCCGACGAGATCGTGCTGGTCGCCGAGCCCACGCTCGCCTGCCTGCGCAACGCAAAGAACATGATCGACGTGCTGCGCGCCGCCAGGCCGCACGATGCGGCGCCGCGCCTGGTGATGAACGCCGTCGGCTGCCCGAAGCGCCCAGAGATCGGCCTCGCCGACTTCAGCAAGGCCGTCGATACCAAGCTCGACCTGACGATCCCCTTCGCCCC
>CALMRL010000361.1:0-1793 GCA_937873345.1 uncultured Beijerinckiaceae bacterium
CGTCATCCCGAACCGCGCGGGCGTGCCGCGCAGCGCCGGCATCAGGTCGTCGCGCACGAAGTCGAGCTCGGCGTCCGTCTCGGGCTGCGGGTCGGTCCGCACCCCCACGTCGCCGCGGCGCGGCTCGGCCTGCCGGCCGAGAACCTCGCCGTGCGCGACGGCGTGGTCTCGGCCAAGGAGGCGGCCATGAATGCGAAGGATGGCAAGTCGGTCTCCTACGCCGAGCTGATCGGCGGCCGGCGCTTCGACCTGAAGCTCGACGCCAAGGCGCCGTCGAAGAACCCCGACGACTTCACGCTCGTCGGCAAGTCCGCGCCCCGCCTCGATATCCCGGCGAAGTGCACCGGCGGCTTCACCTACATGCAGGACGTCAAGGTCGCGGGCATGCTGCACGGGCGCGTGGTGCGCCCGCCCGGCATCGGCGCGACGCTCGGAAGCGTCGACGAGAGCACCGTCAGGGACATCGCCGGCCTGGTGAAGGTGGTGCGCGAAGGAAACTTCCTCGGCGTCGTCTGCCGCGGCGAGTGGGCGGCGATCAAGGCGGCGACGCAGCTCAAGGCGGAGTGGTCGGACTGGCAGGGCCTGCCGGAGCAATCCAAGCTGTGGGACCACGTCCGCGGGACCAAGGTGCTCAAGGACGACGTGACGATGACCGCCGGCACCGGCGCGCCCGACCCAAAGGCGCCGAATGGGGGAGCCGACGCGCTGGCCGAGCTGCCCGAGGGCGCGCGGCGCTTCAAAGCGTCCTACGACTTCACGGTCCACACCCACGGCTCGATCGGCCCGTCCTGCGCCATCGCCGACGTGCGCGACGGCGCCGTGACCTGCTGGACGGCGAGCCAGGCGACGCACAACCTCGTCAAGCAGCTCGCCCTGATGACCGGGCTGCCCGCCGACAAGGTGCGCTGCATCTACGTCGAGGGCTCGGGCTGCTACGGCCGCAACGGCCACGAGGACGCGGCGGGCGACGCGGTGCTGCTGTCGCGCGCCGCCGGCGCGCCGGTGAGGGTGCAGTGGAGCCGCGCCGACGAGCACGGCTGGGACCCCAAGGGCCCGCCGACGCTGGTCGACCTCGAGGCGGCGCTCGACGCGCACGGCGAGGTGGTGGCGTGGTCGTCGCAGTTCCTGATCCCGCAGGGCGCGGCCGGCTTCGTGCCGCTGGTGCCCTCGCAGCTGGCCGGCCTGCCGCATCTGGAGGTGCTGTCGCCGGGCGGCATCACCGGCAACACCGCGATCCAGTACGCGATCCCCAACGTCCGCACCGTGGCGCACCGGCTGGAGACGACGCCGCTGCGCCCCTCCTGGATTCGCACGCCGGGGCGGATGCAGAACACCTATGCGAACGAGAGCTTCCTCGACGAGCTGGCGCTCGCCGCGGGCGTCGATCCCTTCAGCTATCGCCGCCGCATCCTGCACGACCCGCGCGGGCTGGAGCTGCTCGACCGGCTGATGGAGGTCGCGAACTGGCGCACGCCGGACCCGCACCGCGACCGCTCCGGCGACGTGCTGACCGGGCGCGGCATGGCCTACGTCAAGTACGAGCTGATCCGAACCTATGTCGGCGGCGTCGCCGACGTGATGGTCGACCGCGGGACCGGCAAGATCACCTGCACCCGCTTCACCGTGGTGCAGGACTGCGGGCAGATCATCAACCCCGACGGCGTCCGCAACCAGCTGCAGGGCAACGTGGTGCAGACGGTGAGTCGGGCGCTGATGGAGGAAGTGACCTTCGACCGCTCCGCCGTGACCAGCCTCGACTGGGCGAGCTACCCCATCATCACCGTCCCCGCCAT
>CALMRL010000361.1:1812-2020 GCA_937873345.1 uncultured Beijerinckiaceae bacterium
CCCACGAGCCGCCGTGGGGCGCCGGCGAGCCCTCCGCCGCGATCGTGCCGCCGGCGCTGTGCAACGCGGTGGCCGACGCGCTGGGGGTCAGGCTGCGCTCGATCCCGTTCAAGCCGGAGAAGGTGAAGGCGGCGCTGGGGCAGATCTGAGCCGTGCCCGCTCCTGCGTCGCCTCGCTCACGCTCGCGATGACGGGCGGGGGCGGCGGT
>CALMRL010000362.1 GCA_937873345.1 uncultured Beijerinckiaceae bacterium
GGCGCGGGACAGGGTGAGGCGACGGCCGAAGGCGCCGATGCCTGTCACCGCGCCGTGCGCTCGATCCTCGACGAGGCCGGCTTCCTCGACGCCGAACGCTCCTTCATGATGGGCGACGCCTCGACGCGCGCCTACGAACGCCTGCTGAAGCCCGACGGCGGGAAGGCAATCCTGATGATCTCGCCGGCGCGTCCCGACGGGCCGCCGGTGCGTTTCGGCAAGCCCTACAGCGCCATCGCGCATCTCGCCGAGGACATCCGTCCATTCATCGCGATCGACGGCGTGCTGCGCGGGCAGGGTCTCTCGGCGCCTGCGATCCTGGTGCACGACGTGTCGACCGGCCTCGCCATCATCGAGGATCTGGGCTCGCAGCTGCTCTACGACGACGACGGCATCATCGCCGAGCGCTACGCCGAGGCGGTCTCCGTGCTCGCGCGGCTGCATGGGTCGCTGCTCGGCGAGACGGCGCCGGCGAGCGTGCCGGACGGCGACGGCGGCTCCTACGCCGTGCCGCCTTACGACGTCGAGGCGCTGCTGATCGAGGTCGAGCTGCTGCCTGAATGGTACGCGCCGCATATCGCCAAGGTGATGGTGTCGTCGGGCGCCAAGGCCGGCTTCGCCGCGCAGTGGCGCGAGCTGTTCGCCGGCGTGCTCGCGGCGCCTTCGACGCTGGTGCTGCGCGACTACCATTCGCCGAATCTGCTGTGGCTGCCCGATCGCGAGGGGCCGGCCCGCGTCGGCGTGATCGATTTCCAGGACGCCGTTCTCGGCCATCCCGCCTACGACGTCGCCTCGCTCCTGCAGGACGCGCGCCTCACGGTGCCGGCCGATCAGGAATTGCGCCTGCTCGGCCTCTACGCCAAGCTGCGCCGCGACCGCGACGCGAGCTTCGACGTCGCCGCCTTCGCCCGCGCCTACGCCATCCTCGGCGCCCAGCGGGCGACCAAGATCCTCGGCATCTTCGCGAGGCTCGACAAGCGCGATCGCAAGCCGCAATACCTCGTTCACCTGCCGCGGATACAAACCTATCTGCGCAAGAACCTGGCGCATCCGGCGCTGGCGGGGATCAAGTCATGGGTCGAGCAGAACGTGCCGAGCATCCTGGCGACCCCGTCCTGACCGGCTCTCGGCAGGGCGGCGCCGGGCGTTCCACGCCTTACGCTCCCACGCCTCACGTCCCTTATGCCCCCGTGCTGCGCGCCCTGGCACCCTGCGTCGCGCCGCCGGCCCCCGCCGCCGGGACGCCGCATGTCGCACGGATGCCCCACACGGCGATGGTGTTCGCTGCCGGCCTCGGCACGCGGATGCGCCCGATCACGAGCCACACGCCGAAGCCGCTGGTGGAGGTCGGCGGCAGGGCGCTGATCGACCATATGCTCGACCGTTTCGCCGAGGCGGGGCTCGCCCGCGCGATCGTCAACGTGCACTACCTCGCCGACAGCATCGAGCGGCACCTCGCCGACCGCCCGGCGGGGCGGATGCCGCGCATCAGCGTCTCGGACGAGCGCGCGCGGCTTCTCGACCAGGGCGGCGGCATCCGCAAAGTGCTTCCGCAGATCGGTGCCGACCCCTTCTTCATCTGCAACACCGACGCCTTCTGGCTGGAAGGGCCGCACTCCAACATCGCGGCGCTCGCCGCGCGCTGGGACCCGGAGCGAATGGACGTGCTGCTGCTCGTCGCCGCCGCCGCCACCAGCGTCGGCGTCGACTGGCCCGGCGACTTCACCATGCTGCCCGACGGACAGCTGATGCGCCGCGAGGAGCGCGGCGTCGCGCCCTTCGTCTACGCCGGGGTCGGCATCATCAAGCCGGAGCTGTTCGCCGACTGCCCCGACGGCCCCGTGCGCCTCGCTCCGTACTTCTTCGATGCGGCCGAGCGCGGCCGGCTGCACGGCCAACGCCTCGACGGCATCTGGCTGCACGTCGGCACGCCGGAGGCAATCGGCGAGGCCGAGGAGACGATCAAGCGCTCGGTGCTCTGAGCGCCTCCGTGCCCGCGGGCGCTCCTCGTCCCATCCGCGCGTCGCGGTGCCAGACGTAGACCGCAAGCAGGGCGACTGGCATGCCGAGCAACGACGTTGCCTCGAAGAAGCGCTCGTAGCCAAGAGCATCGATGAAATAACCCGACGTCGTCGCGAGCAGGCTGCCCGGCAGGGCGACGAGCGAGGTCAGCAGCGCGAACTGGCTCGCCGCCAGCTCCGGGGCGCAAAGCGTCGCCATGTAGGTGATGAGAACGATGGATGCGAAGGCGTAGGCGAACGCATCGACGGAGACCGTGAAGGCGAAGAACCAGAACTCGCCCCCGCCGTGGTCGCCGTGCGCCGCCAGCCAGGCCAGGGCGAGGTGCGAGGCCGAGCCCGCCACCGTGCCGATCACCAGCACCGGCATCATGCCGAGCCGCGGCACCAGCACGCCGCCGAGCGCCGTCGCCGCCAGCGCCACCCAGAAGCCGAACAGCTTGGTCACCGTGGCGATGTCGGTGGCGGAATAGTGC
>CALMRL010000363.1 GCA_937873345.1 uncultured Beijerinckiaceae bacterium
GGGTCGACGCCGGAATAGCCGAGCGTCTTCACCAGGCGCGCGTGCTCGGCGAGGCTCGGCTCGTGCGCGACGTCGTCGACATCGGGAAGCTGGATGCCGACGAGGATGGCGGGCGGGGTCGGCGTCTTGGTCTCCATGGGCGGGATGGTAGCACGAAGGATGAGCCCGATGTCGCCATACGCCGCTGAACATCTTCGCGCGATGGCCGCAACGCCCGCTCGATCATCCCCTCGTCGGGGCCGCCCTCCGGCGCGGTCGCGTGCGATTTCGATGGGGGAAACCCGCTGCCGCGGCCTGATCGGGACGCGGACGGCGTGACGCCCGAGGGCTATGGTGCGGCGCAGGCGACGTCCGCGGAGCGCGGCGAGGGAGACCATCCATGATCCCGACTTCGATGCGGGCGGACGCTTCGTCGGGGGACATCCGCGGCATCGCGCCCCCGCGCGCCCAAACGGGCAACGAGTCGGCGAACAACGGTTCGGCGAGCAGCGAGGAGATCCGCTTCGCCATCGGCGACACCAGCCTCGGCGCTGCCCTGGTCGCGTCGAGCGGCGAGGGCGTCGTCGCCATCCTGATCGGCGACGATCCCGAGGCGCTCGTCCGCAACCTGCGACGCCGCTTTCCTCGCGCCCGGCTGATCGGCGCCGATCCCGCCCGCGAGGCGGCCCTCGCCGCCGTGGCCGGCTTGGCGGACGCGCCGGGGGGCAGGATCGAGCTGCCGCTCGACGTGCGGGGCACGGCGTTCCAGCGCAGCGTCTGGCAGGTGCTGCGCGATATCCCCGCGGGGCAGACCCTGTCCTACGCCGAGGTCGCGGCCCGCATCGGCAGCCCCGGCGCCGTGCGCGCCGTCGCCGGCGCCTGCGCGAGCAACAGGCTGGCGCTGGCGATCCCCTGCCACCGCGTGGTGCGCAGCGACGGCAGCCTCTCGGGTTATGCCTGGGGCGTCGAGCGCAAGCGCGCGCTCCTCGACCGCGAGCGGGCGACGGCAAGTCACAGCTTAAGGTAGAGGCGCGTTCGCCGAGTAACGCTGGCCGCTGCCTCGACGCCGCGAGACTTTATGCATAGCTTCACGAAAGCGTGAGAGGAGACTTTCGGTCAGGGACGCCTGATAAGGCCACGTAAGCATCACTATCGGGAGCTTCGTGATGGCAACCACGATCGGCGATACCATCAACGGCTCCTATGCCGAAGTTGGCTTCGCCGCTTTCAGCCAGTCGGCTCCGGAGAACCCGATGCCCGTCTGCTTTGCCATAGGCACGCGCATCCGGGTCGTCTGCAACGGCCGCGTGTCCGGCGTCGCCGTCGAGACGCTGCGGGTTGGCGAATGACGGACGAGGTGGATGCCGACCTCGACTGCGAAGGAGTGCAGCTCACCCCGGTGGTGCGCAACGGTTCGCTGCGCTTCACGCTGCCGGCCGGCGCCCGCGGCGCGTGGCTTGTGGCACCGGCAAGTCGACCCCGCGACGTCGGCGTGTCGGCCGACAACCGTAGGCCCGGCCTCTTCGTCCGCGGCCTCCAGATCGAGGACGGGCTGACGTCGCCGCGCTCCATCGCGGTCGACGACCCGCTGC
>CALMRL010000364.1 GCA_937873345.1 uncultured Beijerinckiaceae bacterium
GTCCCTCCCCTTTCCGGGACCCGGCGGCTATGACGGCGCGCAGCCGTTCGCGCCGGACATGCCCTACCGCGGGGGTGCGCCCTTCCCCGCAGACGCACCCTTTCCGCCGGCGATGCCGGGTCCCTTCCTCGCGCCGCCCGCGCCGCCGCGCTGCCCGCTGATCATCAGGGTCGGACGCGGGCTTGATGCTCCCGCCCGCAGCCGCATCATCTCGGGGCGGCCGAACTGCCTCTGAGTCGCTTTCTCCTGAAGCGGATGCCGGTTCAGCGATGGGCTGCGGGACGATAGACCGGAGCTTTCGGGCCGCCTCAAGTCAGGTCGAAAGTGACTCTCGCCAAGGGACGAGACATGTCGGCTTCGTGACAGCGGCCCGGGCGGCCTCTTGACGCGAAGGTTAACGCTCTCCAGATTGAGCCGACACTAATGCTCATTTGGAGTATAAGAGATGGCGAGCCTCCAGAGTGCCGCCGGGCGGGCGGTCACCCGCACCGCCGACCTCTACGGCCGCGTCAGCCGCTTCATCCCGCCGATGGAGTGGCCGGCCTACGCGGAAGACGTCGATGCGATCCTCCGGCTGAAGCGCGAGCGCAACGCCGTCATCCTCGCCCATAACTACCAGACCCCGGACATCTTCCACTGCGTGTCGGACCTCGTCGGCGACAGCCTGGCGCTGGCGCGGATGGCACAGGGCAGCGACGCCGACGTCATCGTGCTCGCCGGCGTGCACTTCATGGCGGAGACGGCGAAGCTGCTCAATCCGGATCGCACCGTGCTGATCTCGGACACCCGAGCCGGCTGCTCGCTGGCGGAGTCGATCACGCCAGCGGATGTGCGCGCCCTGAAGGCCGCCAACCCCGGCGTGCCGGTCGTTGTCTACGTCAACACCTCGGCGGCCGTGAAGGCGGAGTGCGATATCTGCTGCACCTCCGGCAACGCCGTGAAGGTGGTGGAGAGCCTCGGCGTGCCACGCGTCATCATGATCCCCGACGAGTACCTCGCGCAGAACATCGGCGCGCAGACCGGCGTCGAGATGATCACTTGGCCGGGCCATTGCGAGGTGCATGAGCGGTTCACACCCGGCGACGTCGCCGAGTTCCGCGACGCCCACCCCGGCGTCACCGTCCTAGCCCACCCCGAGTGCCCGCCGAACGTCGTGGCGGTATCGGATTTCTCTGGCTCCACGGCGGCGATGATCGACTTCGTCGCCACTCGCAAGCCGCCCAAGGTGATGCTGCTGACGGAGTGCTCGATGTCGGACAACGTCGCCGTGCAGTACCCCGATCTCGAGTTCGTGCGGCCCTGCAACCTGTGCCCGCACATGAAGCGGATCACCCTCGGCAATCTCCGGCGCTCGCTGGAGACGATGACGCACGAGGTGACGATCGACCCTTCCGTGGCCGTCCGCGCCCGCCGCGCCGTCGAGCGCATGCTGGCGGTGAAGTAGATGGGCGAGCCCTGTTTATCCGACCGGCCGGTGATCGTCGGCGCCGGCCTCGCCGGGCTGATGACGGCGCTGCACCTCAACGCCTCGGCACCTTGCCCCGTGACAGTGCTGTCGTCGGCGCCGCTCGGTACGGAGGCGTCGAGCGCCTGGGCGCAAGGCGGCGTCGCCGCCAGCGTCGGACCCGACGACGCGTCTTCTATGCATGTCGCCGACACGCTGGCGGCCGGCGCCGGCCTGTGCGACGCACTGGCCGCCGGCCGCATCCTGCAGGGTGCGGCCTCCGCCATCGCGCACCTCGCCGCGCTCGGCACCCGCTTCGACCGCGACGAGGCCGGCGAGTTGAAGCTCGGACTGGAGGCGGCGCATGGCCGCCGCCGCATCGTCCACGCGGAAGGCGACGCCACCGGGCGCGAGATCATGCGCGCCGTGATCGCCGCGGTGCACGCCTGCCCCGCCATCACCGTGCTGGAAGGCGTCGATGCGCGCCGCCTGCTGTTGCGCGACGGTCGGATCACCGGCGTGCTCGCGGGTCGCAGGAACCCTGACGGTCGGGACGAGGCGATCCGCCTCGCCTCCACGCAGGTGGTGATCGCCACGGGGGGCATCGGCGGCCTCTACGCGCAATCGACCAACCCCTCGACCTGCTTCGGCGGCGGGCTGGCGCTCGCGGCGCGCGCCGGCGCGGTGCTTTCCGATCTCGAGTTCGTGCAGTTCCATCCCACCGCCCTCGACGCACCGGGCACACCTGCCGCGCTGGTGTCGGAGGCCGTGCGCGGCGAGGGCGCCCGGCTCGTCGACGAGACCGGACGCCGCTTCATGGCCGACGTGCCGGGCCGCGAGCTAGCGCCGCGCGACGTGGTTTCGCGCGCGATCTGGGCGGAGCGGCAGGCCGGCCACCAGCCCTACCTCGATGCGCGCGGGCTGATCGAAGGCGGCTTCGCCACCCGCTTCCCGACCATCGCGGCAGCGTGCCACGCCCACGGCATCGACCCCGACCGCGAACCGATCCCGGTACGGACGGTGGAGCACTACCACATGGGCGGCATCGCCGTGGACGAGGCCGGCCGCTCCACCGTGCCGGGGCTGTGGGCCTGCGGCGAGGCGGCGCGCACCGGTCTGCATGGCGCCAACCGCCTCGCCTCGAACTCGCTGCTCGAGGCGATGGTATGCGCCCGCTCGGTCGCCGACAGTCTTCTTTCATCTCGCCTGCTCGCCGCCGAGCCGGTCGAGGGTCAGGCGCTGCCGCCTTCCGAGCTGCCGCGCCGACCCGATCCGGCGCCGCTGCGCGAGACGGTCTCGGCGATGGTCGGCGTGTTGCGCGCCCGCGCCGGGCTTGTCGCCGGCATCGAGGCGCTGCTGCCGATTGCCCGCGGATGCAGCGCCCAGGCCGACCCGGCCCTGGTCGCCCTGATGATCGCCGTGGCGGCATTGGCGCGGCGCGAGAGCCGCGGCGGCCACTACCGCACCGACTGGGACGAGACCGACCCGTGGCAGGCCTCCTCGCGTTCCCTGACGATGGCGGACGCCCTGCGCCTCGCCACGCGGGCGATCGCGCGTGACCCGGCGTGAGGGTCCGCGCGCGATGAGCCGGCTGCCGATCCCGCCGCTACCCGACGTAATGCTGGACCCCCTCGTCCGCGCCGCGCTGCTGGAGGACCTCGGCCGCGCCGGCGACCTCACCACCGACGCGATCGTTCCCGCCGATGCCCGTGCGCGGCTGGTGATCCGGGATCGGCAGCCCGGGACGCTCGCCGGCCTCGACCTCGCCCGCCTCGCCTTCGCCCTGGTCGATCCGGCGGTGCGGATGCGAGTCGAGCGTCCTGACGGCAGCCGGCTCGCCCCCGGAGATGTCGTGGCCGTGCTCGACGGCTCGGCGCGCGCGATGCTCACCGCCGAGCGCACGGCGCTGAACGTCCTCTGCCATCTCAGCGGCATCGCAAGCGTCACCGCCGCCATCGTCGCCTCCGTTGCGCACACGCGAACCCGCATCGTCGACACGCGCAAGACCACGCCGGGCCTGCGCGCGGTGGAGAAGTACGCCGTGCGGATCGGCGGCGGCGGCAACCACCGCTTCGGGCTGGACGACGCCGTGCTGATCAAGGACAACCACGTCGCCGTCGCCGGCGGCATCCGCCCCGCGATCGAGCGGGTACGGGCGGGCGTCGGCCACCTCGTCAAGGTCGAGCTGGAGGTGGACACGCTCGACCAGCTCGCCGAGGCGCTGGCGGTCGGCGTCGACGTCGTGCTGCTCGACAACATGGCGCCCGCGACCCTGCGCGAAGCGGTGCGGATGGTCGGCGGCCGGGCGCTGACCGAGGCCTCGGGGAGGGTGACGCCGGAGACGGCGCCGGCGATCGCCGAGAGCGGCGTCGACCTGATCTCGGTCGGCTGGATCACCCATTCCGCCCCGGTGCTCGACCTCGGCCTCGACTTCGAGCCGGGCTGAGCGTCCGCGGGCCGTGCAGATCGAGTACCGCACCGGCGACATCCTGGAGCAGCGCGACGTCGCCGTGATCGTCCACGGCTGCAACGCACGCGGCGTGATGGGCAAGGGCCTCGCCCTCGCCGTCCGGCGCCGCCATCCCGAGGCGTACCTCGCCTACCGCCGGCGCTACGAGGACGCGGGATCGCTCGGCCTCGGCGACGTCGTCTTCGCCCGCTGCGTGGAACCGTCGGGGCGCTGGATCGCCAATCTCGTCTCGCAGGACGACTATCGCCGCGGCGCGAAGGCCGGTGCGGTCCATGCCGACCTCGACGCGATCGAGCGCGGCGTCGCCCTGGTGGATGCCTTCATCGTCGGCCTCGGCGCCGCCGGGGAGGCGCGCGTCGCCTTTCCGCTGCTCGGCGCGGGGCTCGCGGGCGGCGACTGGCGCGAGATCGCACCACGCATTGAAGCACAGGCGCGGCACTTCATCCCGACGGTCTACACGCTCGACGGACGCGTGCCGGCCTGATCGGCTTGAGCGGCCGGATTGCCAGCGATGCCGGACAACGCCATGCTCCGTCCCGGCAGGATGGAGCGGGATCGCGATGGCCGACGAGACGAAGCTCAACGCCTTCATGGAGAAGATGCTCGGCGACCTCGGTGGCGCCTTCTCCGTCGCGCTCGTCCGCATCGGCGATCGGCTCGGCCTGTACCGAGCGCTGCGCGACCATGGCCCGCTCACCATCGAGGGTCTGGCGGAAGCGACCGCGATCGCGCCGCGTTATGCCCGCGAATGGCTGTCGCAGCAGGCGGCGTCGGGCTACCTCGCCTACCACCCCGCCGATCGCACCTTCGAACTGCCGCCGGAGCAGGCGATGGTGTTTGCCGAGCCCGACAGCCCGGTCTACCTCCAGGGCGCCTTCGACCTCGCCGCGGCGATGGTGGAGAACCAGGCGCCGGTGGAGGCGGCGTTCCGCAGCGGCGGCGGCGTTGGCTGGGGCGACCAGGCGCAGTGCCTCTTCTGCGCCGTCGGCCGCTTCTTCCGCCCGGCCTACCACAACCAGTTGCTCTCCTCATGGCTGCCCTCGCTCGATGGCGTCACGGCGCGGCTGGAGGGGGGCGCGAAGGTGGCCGACATCGGCTGCGGCCACGGCTTCTCCACCATCATGATGGCCAAGGCGTATCCCGCCTCGCACTTCAGCGGCTTCGATTTCCACGAAGGATCGATCGAACAGGCCTGCCGCCATGCCGCCGAGCACGGGGTGGTGGGCAACACGGAGTTCGCGGTCGCCGGCGCGGACGACTTTCCCGGGCGGGATTACGAGTTGGTGACCTTCTTCGACTGCCTGCACGACATGGGCGACCCCGTCGGCGCGGCAGCGCACGTCAGGCAGGCACTCCGGCCCGACGGCACCTGGATGGTGGTCGAGCCGCAGGCCGGGGACCGGCTGCAGGACAACCTCGGCCCGATCGGGCGGATGTCCTACGCTGGTTCGACGATGGTCTGCGTGCCGACCTCGCTCGCCCAGCCCGTCGGCCTGGCGCTCGGCGCTCAGGCCGGCTTCGGCCGGTTGCGCGAAGTGATCGGGGCGGGCGGCTTCGGCCGGGTGCGCAAGGCGGCGGAGACGCCGTTCAACATGGTGATCGAGGCCAAGCCATAGTAACAAGCCAAGGCATGCTGACGATCGAAGAGCGCGAGACGCCGATGACGACTTCCTCTTACGATACCCAGGCCGCTTACGAGACCCAGGCTGCGACCGCCGAGCACGCCGGCCCGAAGCAGAACGAGATCGTCACCGAGGCCTTCGTCAAGATCGAGCATTGGATCAGCATGGGCATCGGCGGGGTGCTGATCGTCGCGACCGTGCTGCTGCTCACCGGCACGCTCTCCGATCTGTGGGCGCTGATCCGGCAGTGGCCGGACACCGCCAAGGTGTTCCTGATCGTCGACCAGTTGCTGTTCGTGCTGATGCTCGTCGAGATCCTGCATACGGTGCGGCAGTCGATCTCGTCCGACCAGATTCTCGTCGAACCATTCCTGATCGTCGGCCTGATCGCCTCGGTGCGACGCATCCTGATCGTCACGGTGGAGGTCGCCGGCTCCGGCAAGAGCAAGGAGCAGCCGATGGACTTCAATCACGCGATGACCGAGTTGGCCGTGCTCGGCGGCCTGACGCTGATCCTGATCGCCTCGATCTATATCTCGCGTCGCTCGCGCGGCCTGCGGCCGCCCGCCCCGACACCTTAAGGGTGGCGGGCTTCTTGAGCGCTCACGGCCGCGGCGCAAGCACCAGGGTGAGCGAGCGCACGCCCTGCGCGCCGTGGATCAGCACGCCCTCGATATCGGCGGTCGCCGACGGCCCGGTGTGCAGCACGGCGTAGCGCACTTGGCGCCACTCGGGCCGGGCGTAGGCCTCGTGCATGTCGCCGACCATGTCGGCGGGGTCAAGCAGCACGACGAGGTGCTGGGCGAGGTAGCCGAGCGTGTTGATGCCGAGTTCGGCTTCCGTGAGCAGCAGCGATCCCGTCTCGGCGATCGCGAAGGCAGCGCGCACGACTCCGACGTCGACATCGTCGAGCGAGGCCGGGGAGGCGTCGAGGTCGAGGGCGTCGCCGGCGATCTCCGGCACGCGCGACACCGTGCGGCCAGCGCCGGCGAGGTGCTGGCGCACGCTCGCCAGCGGGTCGTCGCCCTCCACGACCTTGCCGCCCATCGCGGTGAAGGCGGCGAGGAAGCGGGCCAGCGGCTCGCCCTCGCGCGGGAAGGCGGGGACGTCGGGCAGCGGCCGCGGCGCCGGTTTGTTGGCGCGGATCGCGGCGAGGATCGCCTCGCGCCCGCTCACGAGCGCCCTTCGGGCTTGTTCTTCTTCATGCGGTTCTTGGCCCACCACAGGTGGAAGCTCCCGCCCGGCGGCTGCGGGTTCTCGCGGCCGCGCCCCCAGGCGTTGAGCCGGCTGTAGGTGGCGAAGCGCGGCAGGTGCTCCAGCGCGCCGTCGGCGGTGGCGATAGCGCGGCGGTACAGGCGCGGGCTCGCCAGCACCATGCCGGCGGCCTGCATCGCGGTCTTCTTCGCCAGCGGCACCTCGTGCTCGCGCGCCATCACCTCGCGCCAAGCGTAGATCTGCTCGTGCAGGTTGATCTTCACCGGGCAGACATTGGTGCAGGAGCCGTTCAGCGTCGAGGCGAAGGGCAGGTTCGAGAACCTGTGCTTGTCGAAGGTCGGGTCGATCACCAGCCCCAGCGGCCCCGTATAGGTGAAGCCATAGCTGAGCCCGCCCGAGCGCCGGTACACCGGACAGGTGTTCATGCAGGCGCCGCAGCGGATGCACTTCAGCGAGGTCCAGGACTCTTCCAAGCCCAGGCGCGCCGAGCGGCCGTTGTCGACGAGCACGACGTGCATCGTCGCGCCGCGCCTCGGCCCCCGGAAGTGCGAGGTGTACTGGGTGATCGGCGAGCCCAACGCGGAGCGCGACAGCAGCCGGATGAACACGCCGAGGTCGCTCATCCGCGGCACCAGCTTCTCGATGCCAACCGAGACGATGTGCAGCTTCGGGGTGTTGGCGGAGAGGTCGGCGTTGCCCTCGTTGGTGCAGGTCACCACCGCGCCAGTCTCGGCGACGATGAAGTTGCCGCCGGTGAGTCCGGCGTCGGCCTGCAGAATCAACGGCCGCGTCGTCATCCGCTGCGAGTGCGCGAGGTAGTGCGGATCGTCGTTGCCCGGCTCGGTGCCGAGCGTGCGCGAGAAGACCTCGGAGACGTCGGAGCGCAGCTTGTGCACCGAAGGCACCACCACGTGGCTCGGCGCCTCCCCGTCGAGCTGCTGGATGCGCTCGCCGAGGTCGGTCTCGGTGACGGCGATGCCGTTTTCGACGAGATGCTCGCGCATCCCGCACTCCTCGGTCAGCATCGACTTCGACTTGATGAGGGTGCGCGCTCCCGCCTCGCGCAGGATGGAGAGCACGACCCGATTGTGCTCGGCGGCGTCGCGCGCCCAGTGCACGGTGACGCCGTTCTTCACGGCTTCGCTCTCGAAGCGTTCGAGGTACTCGTCGAGGTGTGTGAGCGTGTGCTCCTTGATCGCCGAGGCGAGTTCCCGCAGCTTCTCCCACTCGGGGATG
>CALMRL010000365.1 GCA_937873345.1 uncultured Beijerinckiaceae bacterium
GGCCGATGGCGACGTCGAAGGCGGAGGGCTGGCGCGGCGACGGGCAGGCTCATCGCCGCCTCGGCCGCGGTGGAGGCGGCCGACGTCCCGCGCGTGCCCCTGCCCCTGGCGGAGCGGCACGACCCGCCGATGGTCGCGACCGCCGTCATCGCGGCTCCGGCCGCGGTCGAGGCGGCGCCCTTGAACACGGCACGGCTGGATGCGCCGCTCGCGCAATCGATGCGCGCCGCGGCGCCGGCCCCGATCCTGACAGCGCTCGTCGCGGCCGAGGTGGCGGCCCAGTTCGCCGCCCTGCACGCCACGACCACCCAGGCCGCCGCCCCCGCCGAGCCGGGTCTCAGCGCGCCCATCGTCCCCGCCGCGACGGTCGACGAGGACTTCGAGGCGCTGAGCGACGCCCTCACGATCGCGCCGGCGACCGGGCCGGTGATCGCCGCCGACTGGATGCGGGCGATGCTGCGCCTCGCCGCCGCCGAGATGAAGCGTTCCGTGGAGGGGGGCAGCGATGCCGAGCAGTCCGTTGCCGCCTAGGACGCTCCTCTCCTCCGTCGCCGCCTTGCTGGCGCTGGCCGCCCCCGCGGCGGCGCAGATGTGGGTCGGCATCGGCCCGCGCGGCGTCGCCATGCCCGAAGCCGTGGCGGGGCACCCCGCATCGGTCGACGCCTCCGTGCCGGCAACCCCGCCTGCGCCGCCCGCGACAGTGCCGGCCGCGCCGTCCCGGCCGGCGCTGCGCCATTTTCCCGTCCCTCTCGACGGCTGGAGCATCGTCGGCGAGACCGGCGAGCTGCGCTGGCCCGTGTACCTCACGGCGCATCAGGCGGAAGCGCCGGTCCGCGTGCGCGTCGGCTATACCTCGACCGTCTCGATCCTGCCCGACATCTCGACCCTGCGGCTGCGCGTCAACGGCCGGATCGTCGGCGCCGAGGCGATCGACGCGCCCTCCGGCATCCGCCGCCTCGCCTTCGCCGTGCCGGCCGATCTCGTGAAGCGCGGCTTCAACGAGGTGTCGCTGCTCGTCGACCAGCACCACCGCGTCGATTGCTCGATCAAGGCCTCCTACGAACTGTGGACCCGCTTCGATCCGGCCGAGTCCGGCATCGAGACGGCACCCGACACCGAGGCCGATATCGCCGACCTCGCCGCCCTGGCGCCGCGGCCGGACGGCAGCCTGCCGATCCACGTCGCGCTGGCCGGTCGCCTCAAGCCGGCGAACCTCGCGCAGCTGATCCGGGCGACGCAGTTGCTCGCGCTGCGCGGGCATGCGGCGCAGCCGCTCGTCGACTTTCCCGCGGACGGCGACGGTCCGCATGACGCCTACGGCCTCGACCTCGCCGTCGGCACGCGCGAGACCCTGGGCAAGCTGCCGCGCCTCGCGGACAAGCTCGGCATCGCGGGTGCGCTGGTGCGCCTCGTGCCCGCCGCGTCGGCCGAAGAGCGCCCGCTGCTGGTGCTGTCGGGCACCAGCGAGGCGGAGGTCGACGAGGCGATCGCGACCCTCGATCATGC
>CALMRL010000366.1 GCA_937873345.1 uncultured Beijerinckiaceae bacterium
GGGCGGCGACGAGCACCCCGAGCGTCGGTCGGGGCAGGGCGGCCGGGGGCGGCTCGGCCGACCGCAGCAGCGCCAGCGTCTGCCGGAAGACCAGCGCGATCAGCACCGTGTCGTAGCTGACGTAGGCGAGCCCCGCCGACCAGGCGAAGACGTCGTCGGCGCGAACCGCGCGGGCGAGGAGGACGACGAACAGCAGCGCCGCGCCGCCGTGGATCAGGAGGCTCGGCCAGGGCGTGCGCCGCGAGGGGGCCGGCACGGCGCGCTCGAAGGCGCGCTGTAGCTCCTGCGGCGGAGATTTGCGGCGTGGCAGTCTGCGAAGTGTCCAGCTTGCGTCCTCGGCTGCGTGGCGCCGGCTTGGCACGGGCGCGCGACGGTGATGTGGCTTTGCCGGCCGACCTTGCCATGGCAGGATCACGTCGCCGTGTCGTGCGCTGCGCGGGGACAGCTGATATGTCGCGCGGCGATGGCCGCAGGGAGTCCGGCGATGATGAGCCTCGGCAACGCGCTACCCTATGCCGAGCCGGTGCGGCGCTACAACCGCACGGCGATGGCGCTGCACTGGATCGTCGCGGCGCTGATCCTCGTCAACATCGTCAACGGCCTGCAGGCGGCGAGCGCCGACGACGCGCACATCCGCCCGCTCATCGACATGCACAAGTCGATCGGCCTCACCGTGCTCGGGCTGGTGCTGCTGCGCATCCTCTGGCGCATCGGGCATGCGCCGCCGCCGCTGCCGCGCTCCTATCCCCGCGTCGAGAAGCTCGCGGCGCATGGCGCGCACTACGCACTCTACGCCGTGATGCTGGCGCTGCCGCTGTCGGGCTACCTCCACGACTCCGCCTGGAACGCCGCCGCTGCGCACCCGCTGGTGCTGTTCGGCGTGCTGCCGTTCCCGCGCATGCCGATCATCAAGTCCTTCGATCCCGTCACCAAGGAGCACCTGCACGCTCTGTTCGGCGCGGCGCACGTCTACATCGGTTACGCCCTCTACGCGCTCGTCGGGCTGCACCTTCTCGGCGTCGCCAAGCACCATGCCGTGGACCACGAGTCCGAGATCAGCCGGATGCTGCCGGGCGCGGAGCCGAGGGCATGAGGGGTCTCGCAGCCTCGGTGCTGGTGTCCACCGCGCTGCTCGGTCCCGCATCGGCGCAGGAGTCGCAGCAGAACGGCGCCTTGACGCCCTTCACCCTCTCCGTGCTCGGCCTGAAGACGGTCGGCACCCTGCCGCTGGCGCAGGTGCGCGACGGCGGCGGCTGCAAGGGCGGCGATGCGCCGCCGCACCTCACCTAGGCCGCCGCGCCGCGGGGCACAAAAAGCTTCGCCCTGACGATGGTGGATACGACCGTCGGCTTCTGGCACTGGGCGCTCTACGACCTGCCGCCGGATGCCCGAACCTTCGAGGCCAGCCAAGCGCCGTCGGGCACGAAGACCGGCCGCAACGACTACGGCCAGCCCGGCTACGGCGGCGCCTGCCCGCCGCCGGGCAAGCCGCACAGCTACCGCTTCACGGTCTGGGCCCTGCCCGCCGCTGAGCTGCCGCTCGCGGCGGGCGCGTCGGACAAGGAGGTCGGCGCCTATCTCGCGGCGCACGCGCTCGGCCACGCCGGGCTGGTGTTCTCCTACGGACGTTGACGGCGGCGGTTTCTACCTCACCGGCACGACGAGACGACCGGGAAGGGGTGGTCGGCTGCCGTTTTCCAAGTCTGTGCGACGAACCCTTTTTCCTTTAATGACGGCGGCGAGACGATCTGGAGGAACGAAATGCTGACCGGAGCTGCGCTATGGTACATCGGCGTGCCGATTCCCATTCTCATCCTGCTTTGGTTCTTCTTCCTGCGAGGACGGTAGGCTGCGAGGCCAGTGGTGCTGGGCTGTGCGGAGATCTCACCGCACAGGGGCGCGACCTGCCGCAGGCCTGAGCCAAGCCTGCGCTCCATCCTCGGACGAGATTAGGTCCGAGCCGCCGTATCGTCGCCCACGTCGGATCGCGGCCAAGCCGATGAGGATCATTCCCGCGCGTCATCGCCCGGATCGCTGTCCGGCTCGTCCACCTCCTCCGGCGTCGCGCCGCCGACCCGCGCCAGCCATTCGTCCTCGCTCAGCGTCTCGACGCCGAGTTCGGCGGCTTTCTTCAGTTTCGAGCCGGCCTTGACGCCGGCGATCACGATATCGGTCGCCCTGGAGACCGCGCCCGACACCTTGGCGCCGAGGCGCTCGGCCTGCGCCTTGGCCTCGTCGCGCGTCATCTTCTCCAGCGTGCCGGTGAACACCACCGTCTTGCCGCTGACCGGGCTCGTCGAGACCACCGCCTCCATCGCGACCGGCGTCACCTCGGCGAGCAGAGCGTCCACCACCGCGTTGTTGTTCGCCTCGGCGAAGAAGGCGACGAGCTGGTCGACCGCCGCCGAGCCCATCCCCTCGATGTTCTCCATCTCCGCCTTGGCCTCGGCGGCTTCCGCGGTGTCGCCGCCGGCGGTGCGGGCCCCCGCCGTGATGGCCATCGCCCGGATCGCCTCGAACGTGCCGTAGCGCCGGCCCAGCCGCTTCGAGTTGGTGCGCCCGACATGGCGGATGCCGAGCGAATAGAGCAGCTTGTCGACGGGGGGCGAACGGCGCTCGTCGATCGAGGCGAAGAGGTTGCGCACCGAAGTGTCGCCATAGCCCTCGCGGTCCTTCAGTTTCTTCAAGGAACGTCTGTCGCGCTCGCGCAGCGTGAAGATGTCGGCGGGGGTCATCACCAGCCCCTCGTGGTAGAACTGCTCGATCTGGCGGTCCCCCAAGCCTTCAATGTCCAAGGCATCGCGGGCGCAAAAGTGCTTGAGGCGCTCGATCGCCTGGGCCGGGCAGACGAGGCCGGCGGTGCAGCGGCGTCGCACGTCCTGGCGCCCGGTCTTCTCGTCGATCTCGCGCTCGGCAGGCGAGCCGCACGCCGGGCAGACCGTCGGGAACGCGTATTCCTTGCTCTCGGCGGGACGCTTCTCAACCAGCACCTCGACGATCTGCGGGATGACGTCGCCGGCGCGCTGCAGGCGTACCGTGTCGCCCTCGCGCGCGTCCTTGCGCCTGATCTCGTCCTCGTTGTGCAGCGTCGCGTTGGTGACCACCACGCCGCCCACCGTCACGGGGTCGAGCCGCGCCACGGGGGTGAGGGTGCCGGTGCGCCCGACCTGGACCTCGATGCGGCGCAGTACCGTGGTCGCCCGCTCCGCCGGGAACTTGTGGGCGGTGGCCCAGCGCGGCGTGCGCGACACGAAGCCCAAGCGCGCCTGCAGGACGACCGCGTTCACCTTGTAGACGACCCCGTCGATGTCGTAAGGCAGCGCCGCCCGCTCGGCCTCGATGCGGCGGTACTGCGCGAGCAGCTCCTCCGCGGAGCGGCAGAGCACGGTCTCGGGGTTGACCGGCAGGCCGAAGCGACGGAACGCCTCGACCATCCCGGTCTGCGTATCGGCGGGGGGATGGTCGGCCTCGCCCCAGGCGTAGGCGAAGAAGCGCAGGGGGCGCGATGCGGTGATCGCGGGGTCGAGCTGCCTGAGCGAGCCGGCCGCGGAGTTGCGGGGGTTGGCGAACAGCGGCTTGCCGCTCTCGGCCTGGCGGGCGTTGACCCCGGCGAAGCCTTCCTTGGTCATGTACACCTCGCCGCGGATGTCGAGCACGCCCGGCGCCTCGCCGCGGAGCCGATGCGGGATCTCGGCGATCGTGCGGATGTTGGCGGTGACGTCCTCGCCCTCCTGGCCATCGCCGCGCGTCGCCGCCTGCACCAGCACGCCGTCGACGTAGCGCAGCGAGCAGGACAGCCCGTCGATCTTCGGCTCGGCGGTGATGGCCAGCGGGTCTTCCGTCTTGAGCCCGAGGAACCGCCGGACGCGGGTGCAGAACTCCTCCACCTCCTCGTCGGCGAAGATGTTGCCGAGCGACAGCATCCCCACCCTGTGCCGCACCTTGCTGAAGCGCTCGGACGGCTTGGCGCCGACGCGCTTCGAAGGCGAGGCGTCGTCGACGAACTCGGGGTGCCCGGCCTCGATCGCCACCAGCTTGCGGCGCAGGGCGTCGTAGTCGCCGTCCGAGATGGTCGGCGCGTCCTCGGCGTGGTAGCGCCGGTCGTGCTCGGCGATCTCCTCGACGAGGGCGCGGTAGGCTGCGGCGGGATCGTCGGTCGCGGCGTTTGAGGGCTCTTTCGGAGAAACTTTGCGCGCCATGGCCGGGTGCTAGCACGCCAGGGTTAAGGCGGGATGGCGGAGCGATCGGCAGGATGTCGCGGCGGGCAGGCATCCCGCGGGGAGGCGTGGTTGCGATGACGGATCGGCGCGGCCTTCGCGACGTTGGACGAATGGGGAGGCGGAAGGCGGCGATAGCAAGCATCTACGAGTTCGAGGTCCCGCGCCCCGATGGCTCGCCGGAGCGGCTCGACCGCTATCGCGGCGAGGTGCTGCTGGTCGTCAACACCGCGGCGAAGTGCGGCCTGACCCCGCAGTACGAGGGGCTGGAGGCGCTGCAGCAACGCTTCGGCGACCGCGGCTTCCGCGTGCTCGGCTTCCCCTCGAACTCCTTCCTGCAGGAGCCGGATGGCGATGGCGGCGCTTGCCCGCTGCGCTACGGCGCGACGTTCCCCATCTTCGCCAAGGTGGCGGTGAACGGTGCCGGAACGCACCCGCTGTTCCGCTTCCTCAAGGCGCAGAAGCCAGGTCTTCTCGGCACAGAGGCGATCAAGTGGAACTTCACCAAGTTCCTCGTCGACCGCTCCGGCGCGGTCGTCGAGCGCTTCGCGCCGCGAATCGTGCCGGCGGCGATCGCCGCGCCGATCGAGCGGCTGCTTTAGGCTCATTTGCGCAACCCGGCGGTTGGCGCGGACGTAGGACCGGCACGGGGGATGGACAGGCCATGACATCATCGGTGCGCGGGCGCCTCGCCGCCCTGCCTCTCCTCCTCGCCCTCGTCGCCACGCCGGCGGCGGCCTTCACCAACAGGCTGATCGACTCCGCCGATCCCTACCTCCTTGAACACGCCCACAACCCCGTCGACTGGTACCCCTGGGGCCCCGAGGCCTTCGCCGCGGCGAAAGCTGAGAACAAGCCGATCTTCCTGTCGATCGGCTACTCCACCTGCTTCTGGTGCCACGTCGCGGAGAAGACGATCTACTCCGATCCCGCGATCGCCGCGGTGATGAACAGGTGGTTCGTCAACGTGAAGGTCGACCGCGAAGAGCGGCCCGACGTCGACCGCCTCTACATCGTCGCGACGCAGATGCTGACCGGCAACGGCGCCTGGCCGAACAACCTGTTCCTGACGCCCGACGGCGAGCCCTTCTACGCCGGCTCGTACTTTCCGCCGCGCGACGATGGCGACGTGCCGGGCTTTCCCAAGGTGCTCGCCGCGATCCATGACCTGTGGGTCAACCACCGTACGGAGAAGGTCGAGCCGGCCGCCGCCGAGGTGATGGGCAACCTGCGCGCCATCGCTGCAAAGCAGGCGGGACGGACCGGCCCGGTCGAGCCGGCGGCCTGGCTGAAGGATGCCGCGGCGACGCTGGTGAAGAGCGCCGATCCCGCCCACGGCGGCCTCGGCCGCACCGGGCCGAAGTTCCCTCAGGCGCCGGCGCTGAGCCTGCTGGCGCTCGCCGGGCACGACGATCCCGCCGCCGCGGCGGCGCTGAGGCAAGCGCTCGACGCGCTGGCGGAAGGTGGCATCGCGGACCAGCTCGCCGGCGGCTTCTTCCGCTACAGCACCGACGCCTCGTGGTCGCTGCCGCACTTCGAGAAGATGCTGAGCGACAACGCGCAGCTACTGCAGCTGTACGCGGCCGCCGCGGAGCGCAGCCATGATCCCTTGCAGCGCGCGGCCGCTGCGGCGACTGCCGCCTTCCTCCTGCGCTCGATGCGCCTGCCCGACGGCGGCTTTGCCACGGCGCTCGACGCCGAGACCGACGGCGTCGAGGGTGGCACCTATCTCTGGACGCGCGCGCAGGTCGAGCAAGCACTCGGCTTGGCCGGCACGGAACGCTTCCTCGAAGCTTACGAGATCGTGCCGATGCCGGGGCGCGACGCGGAAGAGCCCTTCACCGCCCTGGCGAGGCCGGGCGTGCTGCGCCTGCGCCTGCCGCTCGCCGACACGCTGGAGCGCATCGGCGCCTCGGACGTGTCCTCGCTCCTCGCTTCGCTGGCGCCGCAGCGCGCCAAGCTGCTCGCCGCGCGCGATGCCCGGCCGCAGCCCCGGCGCGACGACAAGGAGGTGGTGGCGCTGAACGGCATGGCGATCGCGGCGCTGGCCGAGGCCGGCCGCACCCTGCGCGATGCGGCGCTGAGCGATGCCGCGGCGGCGGCGGCGTCGCGCATCCGCGACGGCGCCGACGCCCCGG
>CALMRL010000367.1 GCA_937873345.1 uncultured Beijerinckiaceae bacterium
ATCCTCGCCTCTCAACCAGAGAGAATCATCTCACGACTGCCGTCGCAACTGCAGAGTCTTTCAACAGAATCAACCGGAGGCAGCCAGTCCGCGTTGGGTGCGATGCGCGGGGTAAGCGGACCGGCTGGAACAGCCGTCCCGTTATGCCTCTCCTGATCGGCACAGGTGCAATTCGTCATCCGCCTCTCATTCGGCATCCGATGGCGCGTGAGAACCGCGGGCGCCGGCCGCATGCGGCACCCCGCCAGATCGAATTGGACCCCGCCAACGCCTGTGGTATGCGCCTGCTCGGACGCGGCTTCCGAAACTTGATGCGCGGCATGCGGTGACCCACCCGTTTAGAGCAAGGATTGATGGTTTCGAGCATACAGCACGCGATCGTACAGGACTGTGAAATCGATCTTCGGAAGTTCGGTGACACCTTCGAGGGCGCCGGATGGACGAAGAAGAAATCCTACGCGGATCGACGCTATCGGGTCATGCTCGACGTCATCCGCCCGGCAACCAGTCCGGTCTCCGTCCTCGACTTCGGCTGCGGCATCTCGCACCTTTACGAATACATCAAGAAAAACGACGTCCCGAACATCGTCTACACCGGCCTCGACCTGTCGGACAGCTATCTCGCCCTGTCGCGGGCCAAGTTTCCGGACGTGACCTATCATCAGGTCGACCTGATGGATCCGGTCACGACCATCCCCGAGTTTGATTACATCATCATGAGCGGCGTGCTCACCTACAAGGGAGCCGCGTCACACCAGGAGATGCTGACCTACAGTCAAGCCCTCCTGCGGCGCGTCGCGCCTTTCGCGAAGGTGGGGCTCGCCTTCAACGTGATGTCGAAGCACGTCGACTGGGAGCGGGACGACCTGTTCCACCTTCCCTTGACGGACCTGGCGATTTTCCTCGAAAAGGCCCTCGGCCGCCATTTCACCATCCGCCACGACTACGACCTCTTCGAATACACGACCTACGTCTACTTCACGCCGTTCCGAGACTCGCGGGAAGGCACGTGACCCCCCGCTGGCCGCGCCTCCGCCCGCGGTCGCGTTGATCGTGGCGGACGAGCCGACCGGCTATGCGAGCGAAGCCTTCGGAGATGCCTGTCGGGATTACGGCAGGCCTCGCCGCCTGCGCTCGTGCGGCGCATCAGTGCTGCTGCGAGAGATCCCCGATACACCGTTCGTCGACGCCATGGGGTGCTATCCACTGTTCGCCTGCCAGCATTGGGACCGCTTGGCCGACGACTTCGAGGAACTCGCCCGCGATTGCGTCAGCCTCGTGCTCGTCAATGACCCGTTCTCGTCGCTCGGTCGTGCCGCGCTCGAAACGATCTTCGATCGAGTGGTCTTCTTCAAAAATCATTACGTGGTGGACCTGACGGTCGAGACGAGGGATTTCGTGTCGGGCAAGCGGCTGCGCGGTGCCCGCAGCGCCCTGCGCCGCATGAGGGTCGAGACCGTCGGGCAGCCCGCCGCCGTCATCGACGATTGGCTGTGCCTGCAACGCGGGGTGCAGCATCGCCATGGCTCGAGGGCGACGCACTTGTTGACGCGGGACGCTGTCGCCCGCCTCTTCGCCGCGCCCGGCGTGATCGTGCTGCGCGCCACCCTGGATGATGTGCTGATGGGCATGCACGTCGACATCGTCGCGGGCGATGTCGTTTACGCTCACCTCGCCGCCTACACGCGCGAGGGCTATGCCGCCAACGCGTCGTCCGCCATCAACGTCTTCGAAATCGATTTCTTCAGGGACAAGGCACGGTGGATCGATTGGGGAGGCAACGCCGGACGCGCCGACGACGCGAGCGACGGGCTCGCCCGCTTCAAGTCGCGTTTCTCGACCAGCAGCCGTCCCGTGTACCTATGCGGCAAGATCTTCCAACACGCCCGATACGATGAACTGGCTCGTGCCCGACCCGGCTCCAACCAAGCCTACTTTCCCGCCTACCGGGCGGGTGATGCGGACTGAACCACGAGGCTTCCCGCCGTGTATGCAGGCGATCCCGATTTCTACGACCAGCTCTACGGCTTCCTGCAGTACGACGAGGCGGCGCGCAAGCTGATCGGTTTCCTGGAGCGCTGGCACCCGGCGGCCGGCACGCTGCTCGACGTCGGCTGCGGGACCGGTCGCCATCTCGAACTCGTGCGGGACCACATCCGCGTCGAAGGCCTCGACATCAACCCCGCGCTGCTGGAGATCGCACGCGGTCGTCTTGGAGACGGCGTCGCCCTGCATCAGGCCGACATGACGAATTTCCACCTGGATCGCAGCTACGATGTCGTCACCTGCCTGTTCGGGTCGATCAGCTTCGTCGTCGACCAGGCCGGCATGAGGAGCGCCGTCGCCGCCATGGCGCGTCACCTCGCGCCCGGCGGCCTCCTCTGCGTCGAGCCCTGGCTGTCGCCGGAGCAGTATTGGCGCAACCACATCAAGCTCAACGTGAGCGAGCGCCCTGATCGCAAGATCGCGTGGATGTACGTCGGACGGGAGGATGGGGGCGTGGTCACCAACGAGATCCATTTCCTCGTCGGCGAGCCGGGCGGCGTGAGGCACTCCGTCGAGATCCAGCGGCACGGCCTGTTCCGGCTGGACGACTACGAGGCGGCCTTCACCGCAGCGGACCTGACTCCCATCGCCCGAGATCCCGAGGGACTGTTCGGCTACGGCCTTCTGATCGCGCGCAAGGACGCTTGAAACGGAAGTGCTTCCCGGCCGCTCCGCCAGCGCCGGCACGGATCAGGTGGCGCGGGCCGGTTCGGCAAACGACCAAGCCGGCTGGCGCAGGGCGCTTGCGATGACGCCGAGCACCTCACCGACGTCACGATGCTCGAGGTCGACCGCCATCGGCAGCCCGAGATGCCGGCTCGCCAGCCATTCGGACACGGCAAGATCGTCGGTCGAGCAACGCGCGAACTCGGGATGGGAATGCAGGCCCGACCGGTACCACATCCGCGATCCATAACCGGCCTGCGACAGCCTGTCCTGCAACAGCCGGCTCTCCTCGCCGTCGGCGCAGACGAACATCGGGTAGATGTAATCGGAGTCGGGGAAGAGGATCGTGCGGCCATCGAGACCGAGATCCAGGGCGTGCCTCCTGTAGCTCGCGACCGCGCGTTCGAAGGCCGCCGCCTTCCCGCTCCAGCCGTCGAGCTCGGCCAGGCCGACGGCGGCGTGGTACTCGCTCATCTTGCCATTGAAGCTCTGCGCGACGCTGCACCGATCCTCGAAGAAGCCGAAGTTGATGGCCTCGCTCAGTCGTTGCTCCGCGCGCGGCGCCGACCAGACGACGCATCCTCCCTCTCCGACCCCGAAGCTCTTGGTCGCGTGAAAGCTGATCGCGGTCGGCACCACCCCGAAGAAGCGCTCGGGAGCCCGCAGCATGGACGCGAAGGCGGCGGCCGCGTCGATGACGACCGGAATGCCGGTGTCGCTCATGAACCGTATCCAGGGCGCCTGGGCGACCGGCCGGCCGTAAGCGGCGACGGGCACCACCACGCCGACTTTGGATAGGCGAGGATGGCGGCGCAGGACGTCCGGGTCGAGCTGCCAACTCGCCCGATCCACCTCCGTCAAGTGGAGGTCATAGCCGCATCGCTCGACGGCGGCGGCTGTCGCCGCGAAGGTCAGGTCCGGTACGATCGCAAGGCGCTTCTCGCCCGCTCGCCCCGCCCGGGCAAGTATCGCCGCGGACAGGGCCGAGGTGCCCGAACTCATGCAGATCACTTGCTCGTCGCCCATGAGCAGCAGGTCCCCGAGCCGACGCTGGAACTCGCACACCAGAGGACCGAAGTTCGAATACACCCGCGCCGCATCCACCCGCTCGAGGTAGGGGAGAAGCGCCTGCGCAGACGGCAGCTTCGGGTGCAGGACCGGTTTCGCCGCGCGTTGTTCGACTCCCTCGCGAGCGATGGGTCTTCTCCTCACATGCCGGCGGTCGCGAGCGGCTCCGCCTGCACGAGCGCCCGACGGTCGACGGCATCCTCCGCCCGCCGACATGCCGCGGCAGCGAGCATACACTTGCATCGACGTGGGGCACGAGTGAATTAAAGACGGACGCGGTGCAGCGCTCGGATCGGCCGCACCCTTCGACCCCTCGCGTCCCGGCCGGATGAGTCTACTCGACGCATGGGCAAGGCGGCGACCGGCGGAAGAGAGTCAGTGCGGATCATCATCACGACGACCTGGAACTCCGCGCGGATCATCGAAGCCTTCCTCGACCATCATCGCGCGCTCGGCTTCGACCTCGTCATGGTGATGGACTTCGGCTCGACCGACGGCACGCTCGACGTGCTGCGGTCGAAAACCTACACCGGCTTCGTCGAACTGGTCGCCTTTCCCGGTATCGCCGACCTGGATTCGTCCAACATCATGCTGGCAATGGCGAAGGCGAGGAACCATGGCGACTCGCTCTGCCTGTTCTGCGATCCCGACGAGTTCCTGGTCCTTGGCTCCGGGCGGACCCTCGCCGACCTCGACTTGGCTGACGCTTCGGCGCTCGTCTTGAACCGCTTCAACGTCACCGGGCTCCGCTCGGAAGCGTTGGCCGACCCCGACAGCATCCACCCGCTCGGCTGCCTCAACCTGAAGATCGTGACCCGCCGCAATCCCGAAGATTTCGAGAAGGAGAGTGGCGACCTGAGGTCGCCGTACATCTTCACCTACATCTGGCCCAAGGTCCTCGTGAAGCTGGCGGACACGATCGCAATTGGCGTCGGCGATCATCGCGCCGACTTCGTGGGAGATGCTCATCGGCTCGTCGAACGGAGCCATGCCTACCTCCTACACTATCCTTTCTCGACCTTCGACGCATTGAAGCGGAAACTCGACCTGAGCCGCCTCGACTTTGCGGCCAACCCGACGCTGCCCCCGTCCTACGGCTGGCACGTTCGCCGTTGGATTCGCCTCGATGACGCGGATCGCCTGCGGGAGGAATACGCCAGCCACTTCATAGCCGACGCCGACCTGCCGATGCTGCTGTCGAGCGGCATGGTCGAGATCGACGACAGCGTTCGCGAGGCGAGGCGCGACGCGTCGAGCTGGCCGGCATCGTCGGATCAACATCGCCGGCCCGCCTGATCGCGGCACCGGTGGGAGCCTCGGCATCGTTGCCGGCCGCTCTGTCGCCGGAGAACGGGTATCCGGCGTCTGGACCGAATTGCGTCACCGTCGCTCCACGCCGCTCGTCGCGCCCGCGCCGTCTCGGAGGGGGCGGACGGCCTTCTGTAGCCGCAGGCTTCCCTCGCCCTTCAGTTCGCGGCCACAGAAATCCTCGAAGCGGACCCAGGTGCTCATGTCGACGGACTTGGTGAACTCGGGCGTCGGAACGCAGTAGTGCAAGACGCGGAGGTCCGCCAATTTGGCGAGCGAATCCTGCCAGAACATGTCGGCCTGGGGACCGCGGATCTCGGGGACATCGTAGTCGCCGTTGCTGCAATTGTAGCGGAGGTCCAAGGCGCGATAGGAGCAGCGTGCGCGCACGATTGCGATGCAAAGTGCGATCTGCGAGGTGAACCAGTTTCGATAGATCGACCAGACGTGGTCGATGCCATCTTGCAGCAGCGGACCAATGGCGAGCGCCAGGGACCGCGGGATAGCGACGAAACCGTAGTTGAAGTAGGGCGGAGCGTCTTTCGGCGACATGAAGGCGATCCCGTAGCCGGAATAAGTGATCGTCGCCGCAGGAAGCTCCATTTCGAGGCGCTGGAACACTTCCGTCCAATCGATGTCGGTCGGCGGCTGCCATGCCGGCCATGCCAGGACCGCGTCGGCATCCGCCGCCTGCCGCACCAGCTCGTTCAGCGATCCGACGACCACGATATCCGCATCCATGAACAAGAGCACGTCGGCGGCGAATGGGTAAAGGTGCCGTTGTAAGCCCGTGCCGCAGTAGTCGTAGTGCTCCCAGAGCGACTCCTCGACCCATCGGAACTCGACCGGGTGGTCCTCGGCCCACCCCAGCAGGGGCGAGTCGAGCGCGAGGTCGGAGTCGAGGCTGCAGGTGAAGACGACCTTCCACGCACCCGGAAGCTGTGCATTGCACGCGATCGACCTGACGAGGAGGCAGGACATGACGGCGAAATGCTCATTCAGCGTGATGGGAACGTGGATCTCGGTGGTGATCATGTCCTTCCCCCGAAAGCTGTCGATATCGCACATCGGCGCGGCCGACGCATGGGGCTCGCTTGGCACGCGGCCGGCCGGAACCCGGACGGCTCGGCCAAGTCGTCAGCCTCACGGGCCGGCATCGTCGGAATGGATCGGAGTGCCGCCGCGAAGCCGATCGGGCTGCCCTCGAGGCGCGGTGCATCGGCAAGCTCAACGGCGAACGGCTGGCTTGTGCCCCGCAAACAAGCACGTTAGAGCATCGGGTGTCGGATCCGGTCCGATACTCTAAGTTGTTGTATATAATCGAGTTTTTCCGAAAACCGCCACGCGCTTTTCGGTTCGATGCTCGATCTGTCCGGGCCAGAAACAAGGCGAGGGGTGATTTGGGCACGCTTCTCTGCGTGGAGATCCTACCGCGAACAACGGACAAACCTTCGCTCGTATTGTCCAGTGTGGATGCACGGTCCCTCTCGGTCGGCATCATCAGCATCGAGGTGAAGGGGAGCCGCTCGCAACGCCTGCAACAATACACCCTCGCGCAGGATCCGATCGGATTCGAGCGCATCTACGGCGTCGCGCTATCGGAGAGCTGGGGAGCGTGGTGCCTTGGATCCAGGGCCTTGTTCCTCCTTGAACACGATTGCGACCCCGATGAGGAAATCCTCCTCACCTTCCACCATCAAACCTTCTTTCGTGATCGTCTCTGCGATCTCATCGTCAATGCCACGCGCTACGACGGTCTGCATTTCAACGCCCAGCCGGTCAGCATTAACTATGCGCCGCCCTGCTTCCTGCCCGTCTCGTTCTACGACGACGGTTCGGAAATCATCTCGGTCGTCATCGTCGCCTATCGCAACGCAGCGATGACCGCCTGCGCCGCGCTCCGGTCGATGGGCGAGCGGATCGAGACGATCGTCGTCGACAACGGCTCGAACGACGACAAGCTGCTCGCGCTCGAACAGGCGCTGCCTATCAAGCTGCTGCGCTTGCATCATCGTCGGTCTTTCGGCGAGGCGAACACGCTGGGCATCGTGGAAGCGACCGGCAAGAAGATCTGCCTCCTCAACAACGATGCTTTTCCCGAACCCGAATGTTTGCCTCTGCTCGCCGACGTGCTCGACCGGGAGGATGCGATCGGCTTCGCCGCACCCATCCTTCTGAACACGGATGGTTCGGTGCAGGAGTGCGGAGTAGATCTGGACGAGCGCGGAGACGGTCGTCACCGCACGGGCGAGCTGGCCGAATTGCAAACGCGCCAACCCCTTTACACGAATGCGGATTACGTGTCCGCCGCATGCCTGATGTTCGGCCGGAACACGTTCGAGCTCCTCGGTGGCTTCGATCCCTCGTTTTCCCCGGCCTACAACGAGGACGCCGACCTGTGCCTTCGGTTGAAGCGCTTCGGCCTCGGTCTCGTCGTCGTTTCCGATGCGCTCTGCATCCACGTGCGAAATGCCACGCTCGCAATGTTGAAGGCCACGATGACCGTCAACTGGCCGGAGTCGGCCCACCTCATCTTCGAAGCCAAGTACAAGAAGTGGCTTGCGAGCAGAGACATCGAGGACGTACCCACCGGTCCGAAGCCGCTGCAGCCGCCTGCCCGTTCGGCCCCGGCTCGCAAGATCGTCGTCTGGATCGGAGACGATCACGCCACCTTGCCCCCGGGCATCATGATCGCCGCGGAATTATCGGATTCGTTCCATGTCGAAGTCCGTTCCGAGAGCCAGGTTTCGGCCGCGCATCTCGTCTTCATCGGTCACAATCTCGATTTCCGACCATTCGGCCCGAGCTCGGTGGGAGAGGGCTTGGAGGCTGCGGATCCCGCGGCGCCATTCGTGTTGACGACGGTGGAATTCCCTCCGGTGCCGAGCGTGAAGGTGCCTTCAAGCGCTCGTTGCTTCATCTTCTGCCCGTTTCCGATCAAGGCGCTCCTTCCCAAGGTGGCGCTCGTTGATGCGGTCGACCTCCTATCGCGTTGCGATCGCATCGTGACGACGTCCTCGGCTGGAGCCGCTGCGATCCGCGCCATCGCGTCCGACTTCGCTCTACCCATGTCGCGCATCGAGATCATCCCGCCGGCCATCTTGGAGGCGGTGCACGTCGAACGCGACGCCAACGAAAGAACAGTGCTGGCGCTGGTCGATCCTCACTCCTCCATTTCGGCGGATCGAGTCTGTTCGATCTTCGAGGAGAGCACGCGGCGAACTGATGGCGGAGCCGATTGGCGCCTCGTTCTGGTCGTGCCGTTCTCCCGCTACCCCCGGCTGGAACGATGTTCAGCACGCCACGAGGTCCTTTTACACGCGACATCGCGTGAGATCGCCGCCCGCATCTCGCGCGCTCGGGTCGTCATCAATGCGCTGTCGCCGGCGCACGAGGTAGAGAGCCTGCGCTACACCGCCTTGGCGCTGCAGGCGATGGCGGAGATCATCGTCGAACGTGGGTCCGGAGCGGAGGCGGTGTGCGAGGACGCAGGCTGCGGCTGGCGCTTCCGGGATGAGGCCGGTCTCGCCTTGTCGTTGCGGCACGCTGTTCGGGATCGCCAGGGTCCCAAGGCATCACGTCCTTCGCCAAGCGCCGGTCCCACCTTTCAGGAGGCTTGGACGGCCCTGCTTGATGAGGTGCCGCTGCCCACCGCCGATCGTCGGTCCTCGACAAAGACGCATCGTCCGCTTCCGAGAGGACGAGAGGCGTTCATCGTCTGCGGCATGCACCGGTCAGGAACCTCCGCCATGGCGGGTTTGCTCTCGATCGCGCGTTGCACGCTGCCTCGCACCTTGATGGCGCCCGCTGCGGACAACCCGTCAGGGTTCTGGGAGTCGGACGTCGTCTGCGCCTTCAACGACCGCGTGCTGGCCGCTTCGGGATCCTCATGGCGCGACGTCTTCTTCTCACAGGATGAGCTTCCCGAGGATCTCGTCGAGGAGGCGATCGACCTCCTGAGAAGCGAGTTCGAAGGGGAGGGTCCCTGCGTCCTCAAGGACCCGCGCATTTCAATGGTTCATCCGCTTTGGTCGGCAGCCTTTCGAAACCTCCGTTGGCGGCCGCACTACGTGCTGATGTGCCGTGAGCCTCGCGACGTCGCCATGTCGCTCTATCGGCGGGAGAAGATGAACCCGCGTCGCGCCCTCCTTTTATGGGCGGCGTATACCTCCGGCAGTTTGATCGATCTGCGGAACCACTCGTTCTCGGTCGTCCTCCACGACGACCTGATGGCGGAGCCGCTGACGACGGTCGAGCGGGTTTTCAGCGAGGCAGGTCGCAAGCCGCCCCAGCCGGACATCGACTTCGAAGTCGCGCTACGAAGCTTCGTTCATGAACCGCGGCTACCATCGCGTTTTCCTTACCCCTCGTCGTTCACGCCGGGCGAGCGGCGTTACGAATTCCTGCGTTCCGGTTGGTCGACACGGGAGCATGATTCCGCTTACCGGGCAGGAACGGATGTCCGAGTTTGGCTGAGATCGCTCCGCGAGCTTATCGGAGGCGAACTGCCGGTTTGAGCGGCGCAACGGTGTCCTCGCCGTCGCGGCGCGCCACGATCGGCGCGAAGGCTTCGGCCTGTTGGCACGGATCCTCCTCGTCAAGTGCCGCATCGTCGCCACGCGGCTGGGCGAGCGCGTCGAGATGGACGAGTGGCTCGTCCATCTCGAGAAACTACTGATCGAGACGGGGCTGTGGAACCTCCTCGACGAGGCGGACCAACGCCGCTTCAGCGCGCGCTACCACGCGACCATCGCGATCGACGTCGCGACGCGCTGCGTCGTGGGCCTGTCGGTCGGGCGGACCCCAACGACCGCGATGTCCATCGCCGCCCTGCGCGGCATCGCCTGCGACAAGACGGCGACCGCGGCGGCGGGCTGCGTCCGCCCCTGGGACCAGGCGTTCAGCCCCGAATGGGTGTTCACCGACGGCGGCGCCGCCCCCACCAGCGACGCCACCGTCGCCGTCCTCCCAGACCTCGGAGCCGGCCACGACGTGCCGCCCGCCGGCGAGCCGGAGAAGCGACCCTTCATCGAGCGCTTCAACCGCACGTTGGACCTCCGCTTCCTCAAGTACTTCACCGGCAGGACGTTCTCGAACGTCGAGGACAGGGCGATTACGACCCCGCCTTCCGCGCCAGCCTTTCGCTCGAGGCGTTCTGCAAAACGTTGGTGCGCTGGATCGTCGACGTCTACCACGAGACGCCGCACGAGGGGCTGGGCGGCGAGACGCCCCGCCAGGCGTGGCACCGTCTCGTCGCCCTGTACAGCGTCGTCCCTCCCCCGCGCCGGACGCCCGCCGAGCGATCTTCGGCGTCGAGCTGGAGCGTCTGAAGAGCCGGCGGGGCATCCGCCTCGCGGGTCTTCACTACGCCGACGAGGCTCTCGGCGCGGCGATCCTCGCCCAGGGCTACGGGCCGGCGACCATCAGGGTCGACCCCGACGACCTCGGCGCCGTCTCGCTGCGCGTGGGCGGCGGTTGGCGGCGACTGCCCTGCCGCCCGAGGGTCTCGATGGCGTCTCCTGGGAGGTCTGGACGAAGGCCGCGCGGGACCTGCGCGCGCGGTTCGCCGAGCAGGCGAGGCTCTCGCGCGACGTCGCGCTCGACGCCATCGCGGCGATCCAGGCGATCGCCGCCGACGGCGAGGCCTCGGTCGGGATCACGCGCCTGGCCCCCGGTCCGGCGGAGATCGCCAGGGTCGAGGACGGCCTGCTGTCGGGCTTCGACCTGCCGGTCGGGGACGAGGTCGGATCGGACCGATGCCGCCAGGCCGACCCCTCCGATCGCGCCATCGCCACCGGCGGCGGCGCCCAGGCAACCCCGCAAGCTCCGCCCGGATCGCGACGGATCGCCCGCCGCCGCTTCCACCCCCGCGCCCGACGACAACTACTGGATCGAGGATTGACGATGAGCATCGGCGACGACGGCCCCGGCGGCACCGGCGCCGCCCCCAGACCCAGCTCTAGCTTCAGCATCGCCGGTCCGGACGCCGGCGGTCCCGGCATCGCCGGCACCCTGCGATCCAGCTATCTCGGTTTCGTCCGCGACAGAAATCTGGACCTCGCGCTCCGGCGCGGGTTCGACGAACTCGCCGTCAGGCGGCGCGACGGGTCCCGGGCCGAAGGCGAAAGCGTGGTCATCCTCGGCGAATCCGGGGCGGGCAAATCCGAATGCATCCGTCTCGCGCTCGCCAGGCTGGCACGCCCCGACGCGGAGGGCGTCGTCGGGCCGGTGCTCGCCGTCAGCGTGGTCTGCACCGGATCCAGCACCCTCCGCATCCTCGGCGAAGCCATCCTCGAGAAGTGCCACCACGTCATCCGCGGCGGTCTTCGCGAGAAGGAGATCTGGCGGCAGGTGCGCATCCACCTGCAGCTGCACGAGATCCGCGTCGTCCACATCGACGAGGTCGGCAACCTCGTCGAAACCGCCAACGCCACCGACCGCCAGCGCATCGTCAACACGATGAAGGCGCTCATCAACAACCCGGACTGGCCGGTCGTCCTCGTCCTCTCCGGCACCCCGGCCATTGCCCCGGCGCTGCGCGAGGATCGGCAACGCACCCGCCGTCTCACGTGGATCAGCATGAACGCCTTGCGGGCGCCGAAGAACAACGTGACCTTGGCGCGCTTCGCCGCCTCGCTCTGCGCGAAGGCAGCAATCGCGAGCGACCCGACGTTCGAGGAAGCGATCGCGCCGTGCCTCGTCCACGCCGCCGGACGCCAGGTCGGCCTCGCCGCCGACATGTCGACCAGGACCGTGCTGAACGCGCTCGACGAGGAGCGTCCGGCGACAATCCCTTCGTCGCCCCGAATTGGCTCTCGACCGATCCCTTCGTCGCGCTGGACATGCGCGCCGGCGCGGGAACCGACGAGGATCGCGAAGGAGCGTCGGCCCGCGCGGAGCGGCGGCAGACGCCGGCGGGGTGGCGGTTGATGTCCACCGTCGCGAAGCTGACACCCGTCCTGCCGCTCGGCGCCGGCGAGATGAACTTCCGTCGCGCCGATCTCGACGCCTTTCTTGCGAAACTCGCGGAAGGCGCCGTCGAGATCCGCGCGCCCGGAACCGCGGCGTCGGCGCGTCGTTCGCCCGTTGGCATGATGCGGGAGACGAGCGGTGACTGGAACGTTCAAGCGCGGCGACGATGCCGGGGATCATACGACGGCCACCGAGGATATCGCGAAGACCAGCAAATCCGACGTCAAGCAGGATGCCGGCAATTACGAGACGCGAACTGACGATGGCCAGGCGATTGAGGTCGAGAACCTGAGTTCAGAGAATGACGAGGGAGCAGCCTGAGCGCCTTGCGGCGATCAGCGTTTCCTCGACGGATCGGGAGACGTAATCGAGCGTTGAACCTGCGGAGACCGGCATGGGCCGGCCTGCTTGCATCTTTCCGGAGCTTGATGATGCGCTCGCTCTCCGCCCTGGCCATGGCCACTTTGTTGATGGCGTCCGTGTCGGCGGCTGCGGCCGACGGCTCTCAGGGTCCGACGCCTGACGAAGCCGCCACCGCTTCCGGGAAGCCTGCACGACCGGCGGCGACATCGGGCACCTCGGATCAGACGAAGGATGCGGGCGCGGCCGGCGCCGGCGGGAACGGCGGCCAACATGCGGCATCGACCGAGGGCAGCGAGGCCGTCCGCAAGGCGCAGGAGGGCGGCAGCTACAGGCTGAAGGACGGCGGCATGTACCAGCCGCCGCAGACGCGACCGGCGCCACTTTGGAACAAGGGCTACGGCCGCACCTGACTCTGGGAGACGACCGGCGTGGCGAAGAAGAGCGAGGCACAAAACGAGACGATCGCCCGCGTCATGCACGAGTTCAAGCAGGGAGAGCTGACGATCGGCGCGAATGGGCCGCCGGTCGGAAATGCGAAACAGGCCATCGCCGTCGCCCTGCGCGAGGCCGGCGCATCGAACCGCGTCTCGGCGAAGAAGAATCGCGCGGCGCTGCGCGAGACCAAGCGCAAGGAGGCTGAGAACGAGACCCGGGCTGACCTTTATCGTGAGGCGGGACGTCGTGGCGTCGTTGGGCGATCGAGGATGAGCAAGGACGCACTGCGTCGTGCTCTCGGCGGGTAAACGATTTGTCCGGTTGTTGCGGCTTCGTTGTCAGCGCGGACATCTCTTCATCAGCGTGGCGAGCGGCTCGGCGGTCAGTCGCTCGACGCCTTTTCGCGGGCGCATTGGGCGATCGTCATCCCCGCTCCACGTGCGGGGTGGCGGCGTCGGGAGAATGTGGGTGCCGGTCGGGCTGCGGCTCGGTTGGTCGCGGCTAGGCGGCGCGGCGCCGCCCGCTCCATGTGGCGATCGCCTCGTTGAGCGCGGCGACGCTCATCGGCTTGATCAGCACGGCGTCGACGCCGGCCTGCATGCAGTTGTCGAGTTGGTCGGGCAGGGAATAGGCGGTCAGCGCCACGATCGGGACGTCGCAGGCGGGAGCCGGCAGGGCGCGGATCGCACGCGTCGCTGCCATCCCATCCATCACCGGCATGATCATGTCCATCAGGATCAGGTCGTAGCTGTGTTCGCCCGCGAGCTGAACGGCCGCCTCGCCGTCGGCGACGCTGTCGACGGCGTGACCATCGAGTTCCAGCATGTCGGAGATCAGCTTGCGGTTGAGGTCGAGGTCATCAGCGAGCAGGATGCGCGCCCCTGCGTCGGGTGAGGCTTCGTCCTCCCCCGCGCCCCCGTCGTCCTCGTGCCCAAGCGGCTGCGGGGATGGGGGCGCGCCGGGCGTCGCGGTCGTAGCGACGCCGCCGCGTGCAGCCTGATGGCGGCTCTCGATCAGGCTGCAGAGGCAGGCCGCGACATCGTCCAGGGCCGCGCGATCGTCGTCGTTCCAGTCGCGCTCGCCATACACCCGCAAGCTGCCGATCGCCTGATCGGGCGCGCCCTCGATGAACAGGAATGCGTCGCGTACCGGCAGTTCGTCGCTGTCGCCGCCGGACCGATGCCTGACGAGGTGGTCAGCGGAGGTGATCGTCACGGCGGGAGCCGCGAAAAGGCGGCGCGCGAGATCTGCGACGCGGCGGAGATCGTCGGGACGCGCGGTCGACCACGGACTCTCCGCCTCGCGAACGTCTTCCATCGGCATTTTAGCGGTCAATCAACTGATCCACGACTGCTTTGGGGTTCAACGAGGCGAGTCGCTTGAAATTTGAGGCGCAAGCCGGAGCAAAAGGCAAGCGCCACGACATGACAATTCTGCGAAGCTTCTCGCAGCACGTCATTCCCACTATCGGTTCGGGCCGGACGTTCCGCGCCATATCGCGACCTGCGACATTTCGCCTAGCTACTCCGCCGGCTCCAGCATCGGCGTCGCCTCGCCGCGCAGCTTGGCGGAATAGTGCGAGGCATTGCCGCGGCCGGAGCAGGCCTCGCGGGCGAAGATGATGAGGTGATGCGCCGGCAGCGCGTAGTTCAGCAGCGCCTCGATCTTGCCCTTGAGAAGCAGCGGCAGCGCGAAGCGCCAGAAGGTGCCGCGGTAGCCGCCGTCGCCGCGCACGCCGACGTGCCACAGCAGCTTGGCCAGGATGGTCAGGCCTTTCCTCACCATCGCCCTGTTGGTTCGCTGCGGCGATAGCGGCTTGCGGATGCGGTTCGGCCAGGTCGACTTGAGCTGGTGGCGGTAGCGTTCGAACAGCACGGCCGGCTGATAGGCTCGTTCCATGCAGGAGCGCCACATGCCGAGAACGTCGTCGTAGGGCATGGCGAAGTGCACGTTGGACTCGCGCGTCTCACTTTCGTCGAGACGACCAGCCTTCTTCAGCCGGTCATGGAGCGGCGTTTGCGGCAGCGCCTGCAGCAGATTGATCGTCAGCATCGGGATCGCCGACGCCTCGATGAAACGCATCACCTTGTCGCCGGACTCGTGGGTGTCCGAGTCGAGGCCGAGGATGATGCCGGAGACCACCTGCATGCCGTGCTCGTTGATGATGCGCACGGCGTCGAGGATCGGCATCACCATGTTGTGACCCTTGTCGATCTGCAGCAGCGCGTCGGGCTCGGGGGTCTCGATGCCGCAGAACACCGCGTCGAAGGCGGCCTCGCGCATCATCGCCAGGATATCGGGCGAGCGCGCGATGTTCAGCGTCGCCTCGCAGGCGAAGCTGATGGCGTAGCCGTTCCTCTTCTGCCAGGCGATGAGGTGAGGCAGCAACTCCTTGCAGGCCTTGCGATTGCCGATGATGTTGTCGTCGACGAAGTACACCGAGCCGGTGACGCCCTGCTCCAGAAGCTTGTCGAGCTCGGCGCAGATGCGCTCCGGCGCCTTCATCCGCGGCACGCGGCCGTAGAGGCCGGGGATGTCGCAGAACTCGCACTTGTAGGGGCAGCCGGACGAGAACTGGATCGTGCCGAGCATGTAGCGCGGGATGTCGGCCAGCTCGTAGGCTGGCATCGGGAACTGCGACAGCTCGCGGCGCACCTTCGTCTTGAGCACCAGCTGCTCGGCCGGCCGCGCGACGCTGTCGCCGAGGATCGCCACCAGCGCATCGGTGGCATCGCCCAGCTCCCCGCAGTGCAGGATGTCGAAGTCGGAATAGTTCTCAGGGCAGGCCGAGACCGACGGGCCACCGAGCGCGGCGAGCTTGCCGGCGTCATGCGCGCGACGGCAGATGTCGAGGATCTGCCGGCGCTGGATGTGCATGCCGGAGACCAGCACGGCGTCGGCCCAGTCGAAGTCCTCGGCCGTCGCGCCGCCGATGTTCTCGTCGACGAAGCGCACCGGCCAGTGCGCCGGCATGAAGGCGGCGATCGTCAGAAGCCCCTGCGGGGGCATGAACGCCTTGGTGTTGTCGGTCAGGTGGTAGGCGTGCTCGAAGGTGCCGAACGACGGTTCGTAGCGCGGGAACACGCAGAGGATGCGTCGCGGGCGCAGGTCGTTGGCGTGGGTCATCGGTGACGCGGGTCCGCCTCGGGTCGTGTCCCGGTTTCAGCCGCCAATTGAGGCACGAAGGGGGCCGCAGCCAGGCTTGGCGGACGCGCTCCTACCGGATCAGGATGGATGTGCCGTTCTTGCCCAGGTATCGCGGCGCCGACCGCCCCCCGCTGCCGGCACGAAGGGGCCGTCGGGCACGATCATGCAATCGAGCTGATGCGCCGCGGATGTCATTGATTGATCGACATCATTCGTGCGAGTCGAACGTAAAGAACGCCTCGGTTCGGCCGACATCATCGTCGATCGCTCTCGCGACCCTCAGTCCGTTGGTGCGCTCCGGCCACTTCGGCGCCGCGCTGGCGATGGCTTGGGGGCCGTGTCGGGAGCATCAATGTTCCGACGCCGAGCAAGCGAGAGGCGCACCCGAGCTGATTGGATGACGAGCCGCGGAACGAAAATCCGCAAAGGATGCGGCGACTTGGGTCGGGGTCCGCATCCGGGATCTGATCGGTCCGATTTCTCCCGCCCCCGGCGGGCGGCATCGGGGCGATCGCGGGTCGGACCTGGTTTCCGGCCCTGTCGAAACGGATGGTGACGCGGAAGGGGACCTGGACGACGAGTGGCGGCGGCGGGATCGGCATGAGCGGAGCAACGGACGACATCGAGCTGCGCGCCGGCCGGGCGCGAGCGTCCGTCTCGCCGCTCGGCGCCGAGCTGCGGGCTTGGAAGGTTGGCGACCACGCCCTGCTGTGGGCGGGCGATCCCGCGTCCTGGCCCGACCGCTCGCCGATCCTCTTCCCGATCGTCGGCTGGGCGCGCGACGGCTGCATCCGCGTCGGTGCCGAGAGCTACGAGATGCCCGTGCACGGCTTTGCCCGCGAGCTGCCCTTCGCCGCGGTCGAGCGCGGGCCGGGACGGGTCCGTCTTGCCGCCTACGCTTCGCCGGCGACGCGGCGGCGCTATCCCTTCGACTGGCGCCTCGACATCACCTACACGCTCTCCGAGGCGGCGCTCGACGTCGAGATCACCGTTCGCAACGCCAGCGCGATCGCCATGCCCTACGCTTGCGGTCTGCATCCCGGCTTCCGCTGGCCCTTCGCCGGCGGCGCGCCGGAGGATTACGCCGTCGTGTTCGAGCGCGCAGAGGCGCCGCACGTGCCGGTGATCGCGCGCGGCGGATTGTTCTCGCGTGAAACGCGCGCCGTGCCGCTCGACGGCGCCCGGTTGCCGTTGTCGCCGGCGCTGATGGCGCAAGAAGCCCTGTGCTTCCTCGACGCGCGCTCGCGCTCGCTCTCCTTCGTCCATCGCGACGGCGCGGCGATCGCGATGCGCCTCGACGACTTCCCCCATCTCGCCCTATGGTCGCGCCCGCCCGGCCGCTTCCTCTGCCTGGAAGCCTGGACCGGGCACGGCGACCCGGAGGGCTTCGCCGGCGAGCTGGCGGAGAAGCCTTCGCAGCGCCTGCTCCCGCCCGGCGGCACGGCGCGTCACCGCGCGCAATTTTCCTTCGCAGCGCCCTAAGATTTGTTCCCATCGGCAGGCTTGGCAGCCTCCGGCAAAGCTGGGACAAGCCGGGCTTTTACAGGCCATCGAGTTTCCGCCATGCCCGAGCACAATGCCGCCGACGTCATCCGCACCGGCGCCGACGGTGCGCACGTCATCGACGGCAAGGTCGCGTCCGAGCAGGTGCTGGCCGAGGTCGCCGAGAAGGCTGGGGCGCTGATCGCCAAGGGGGTGACGCCGGGGCTCGCCGTGGTGCTGGTCGGCGAGAACCCGGCGAGCCAGGTGTACGTCGGCGCCAAGGGCAAGGCGGCGAAGGCCTGCGGCTTCCATTCCGTGCAGCACGACCTGCCGGCGAGCGCGAGCGAGGCCGAAATCCTGGCGCTGGTCGACGAGCTGAACAACGATCCTGCGATCCACGGCATCCTGGTGCAGCTGCCGCTGCCCGACCACGTCAACTCGACCAAGGTGCTGGAGGCGATCGACCCGGAGAAGGACGCCGACGGCTTCCACCCCGTCAACGTCGGCCTGCTGGCGATCGGCTCGACCGAGCGGGCGCTGGTGCCCTGCACGCCGGCGGGCAGCCTCGTGCTGGTGGAGAAGGCAGCCGCGGCGCTGGGTGCCAAGCTCGACGGCATGAACGCCGTGATCGTCGGGCGCTCCAACATCGTCGGCAAGCCGATGGTGCAGCTGCTGCTCTCGAAGAACATGACGGTGACGGTGGCGCACTCGCGCACCAGGGACCTCGCCGCCGTGGTGCGCGCCGCCGACCTCGTGGTCGCGGCGGGGAGCCCGCGCCTCGTGCGCGGCGACTGGATCAAGCCCGGCGCGATCGTCATCGACGTCGGCATCAACCGCATCCCCGGCGAGGGACTGACCGCCTCGGGCAAGCCGAAGACGAGGCTCGTCGGCGACGTGGACTATCCCGCGGCGGCGAAGCACGCGGCGGCGATCACCCCGGTGCCGGGCGGCGTCGGCCCGATGACCATCGCCATGCTGATGTCCAACACCTTGCGTTCGGCCGAGCGCGTCGCGGCGGCGAAGTAGGGGCGGGCGCGGCTCAGCGCCAAGCCGGCGGCTCGCCCTTCCGCAGCAGCAGGGCGAAGAACAGGCCGCCGCAGGCCACCACGCCGGATGCGAAGGCGACCGGGCGGCGCGTCGGCGGCAGCAGTGCGCCGACGAGGGTGATCGCGGCGACGAAAAGCGCCGTCGTGATCCAGCCCTGCCAGCTCGACGGCGCTTCCCATCCCCAGCCATGGGCCTTCGCCGGGAACCAGTACGGAGCCGCCATCGATCCCTATCTCGTGCAGATGTCGGAGCGCTAACCGTGCAAAGTCTCGAGGATCACAGAGCCTTGAGGATTTCCGCGGCGCTCGACTTGTCCGCCTTGATCGGCGTGTCCTCGACGTTGAGGGCGCACACCACGCCATCCTCGACCACCATGGCGTAGCGCTGCGAGCGCAAGCCCAGGCCGCGCTCGGTCAGGTCGAGGGTGAGGCCGGTCGCCTTGGCGAACTCGGCGGAACCGTCGGCGAGATAGGTGACGATACCGGCGCCGCCGGTGTGCTTCTCCCAGGCGCCCATCACGAAGACGTCGTTGACGCCGGTGACGAGGATCTCGTCGACGCCCTTCGCCTTGATCGCGTCGGCGTGGGCGATGAAGGGCGGCAGGTGGTTCATCGAGCAGGTCGGCGTGAAGGCGCCGGGCACGGCGATCAGCACCACCTTGCGGCCGGGGAAGATGTCTGCGGAAGGGCGCGGGGCCGGCCCATCCTCGGTCATCACGGTGAAGGTCGCCTCGGGCAGCCTGTCGCCGACCTTGATGCTCATGCTCGTCGTCCTCGCTCGCGGGCGGGGCCGATCCGTCGCCCGCGACGCTAGCTACCGGGCTTGCGAGCCCAAGGAAAGCCTCACGGCGCGAGGGGTGGCTTGAGCTCCAAGGTCCGCGTCACCTGCGTCGGCGTGCCCTCGCTGGCGAGCACCAGGGTCACCGGCACGGTGAGCGACTTCGCCGTCGTCACCGTGGTTTCCGCAGTGAGCGTCCAAGCCTCGGGCGCGGTCTTCTTCGTCGAGAAGAGGTAGCCCTCCGGCGCCACGGGGAAGATGTCGTGCGGCGGCGGCGCCGGGCCGTCCCAGGTCAGCACCCAGCTCATCAGGGCCGCGCCGCGCTGCGGCACCATCTTGAGGGCCGGCACCTCGGGCACGGGGCGCGGCACGTTGGCCGTTGCCTGCGCCACCAGCTCCGGCGACACGCCGGCGCCGTGCGGGCTCAGGGTCAGCTTTGCTTCCCCGTGGCCGGGGAGGCAAAGCTTGTTGCAGACGGCATAGCTGGCGTCGACATGCAGGACCGCCGGCTTGCCCGAGTCGATGGGAACCACCTCCACGGGAAAGATCACGCGGTCGCTGTAGCCGTAGGCATCCAGCCCCTCTTCGGTGATGCGATGTGGCACGGGGAACTTCACCGTCGCCGAGCGGACGTTCTCCGAGCCGTTGAAGGTGAAAACCGGCGGCACGCCCGCCTCGCCGGGAATCTCCCAGTAGGTGTGCGAGCCCGGCAGCATCAGGATATCGACGCCGGCGACGTACCGGCCGTCCGTAAGGCCGGGTTCTGCGACAAGTCGCAGCGTGCTCGAATTCACCGAACCGACCTCCGCCACCGGTGCTTGTGCCGAGACGTCGGAGGCCGACAAGCCTGGAAAGCACAGTGCCGTGCAAAGCGCGATCAGTCGAAAAATCGCCGCTGTCGAATGGAGGATTTCTTGCTTCAATCGCGTCACGGGCTGCATCCGGAGGGAACTCACCCGATCCACGAGACACTTCTATCGACCGCACGGCAATCCTGATCTCCTGCTAAAAAGAGGCTTCTTTGATGAGGGATACGAGATGTGAAGCTTCGGGCGCCCAGGCGTCGGAATTGGGCAAGGGCGAGGCGGGGACGCGTGAATCGGATGCTTCGGGGTTGACGGCGGGACACGAGGCCCAGCCCTGCGCGATCGCGCCGCGCGGCGTGCACTCGCACGGCGGATACCTCGATGGGCAGATGCTTGTCGCCATGCCCGGCATGGCGGACGAGAACTTCGCCGGCACGGTGATCTTCCTCTGCGCGCACTCCGAGGAGGGCGCGATGGGCATCGTCATCAACCGCGCCGCGCCGCGCGTCCGCTTCAGCGAGTTGCTGGTGCAGCTCGACATCATCAAGGCCGACGAGGCGATCCGCCTGCCCCAGCGCGCGGGGGCGACCCCGGTGCTGAAGGGCGGCCCGGTCGAAACCGGCCGCGGCTTCGTGCTGCATTCCGCCGACTTCTTCGTCGAGAACTCGACGTTGGCGATCGACGGGCAGGTCTCGTTGACCGCGACGGTCGACGTGCTGCGCGCCATCGCCGACGGCTCCGGCCCGCGCGATGCCGTGCTGGCGCTGGGCTACGCCGGTTGGCAGGCCGGGCAGCTCGAAACGGAGATGCTCGGCAACGGATGGCTCAACGTGCCCGCCGACACCTCGTTGATCTTCGACACAGACCTCGATGCCAAGTACGGCCGCGCCGTGAGGGGGCTGGGCTTCGACGTGGCGCGCCTGTCGCACAGCGCCGGCCGCGCCTAGCGGATCACGGCGTCCGCCGCTGGCGGGGGCTGTGATCCTATGCATAAGGAGGGCGCCCGTCGGCAGGACCCTCGATGCTCGACTTGAAATGGATTCGCGACAACCCCGCTGCCTTCGATGAGG
>CALMRL010000368.1 GCA_937873345.1 uncultured Beijerinckiaceae bacterium
CGGGCGATGAGCGCGGGCGTGCTGGCGGTGGCACACATCCTCAATCGCGAGGCCGCGAACTTCTCCTCCGGCGCGGCGGTCACGGCGGACGAGCTGACGGCCCTCTTCCCCGACGCGCTCGCCTATGACGACGACGCGCTGCCCCGCGCCCTGGTCGAGGGCAGCGCGCCCCACCCGCGCCCGCTCGGCGAGCTGCGCCACGTCGAGGCCTTCTCGCTCATCGAGGGCTTCTCGGGTGTGCCTGCGGCGATCGACGGCGGCCTCGCCCTGCCCCCGGCCGCGAGGCGGCTCGCCCGCAACCCCCTCTACGGTGACGACGGCGCGATCTGTTGGCCGTCGGAGCGCTATCGGCAGGAATATGCCGGCCATGCCACCTATCCCGCCCGGGCGACCGCCGGTGCCGTCACCGCTGCGATGATCCGCTCGCGCGAAGTCGTCGACCTGCCGGAGCGCTGGTGAGCCTGCGTCGCGGGAGCCATCGCTGGGGCATCGTGGGCTTCGGCTGGGTGGCGCGGGACTACATGGCGCCCGGCATCCTGGCCGCCGGGGGGCGCGTCGCCGCCATCTTCGATCCCGACCCCGCGGCCTGCGAGGCCGCCCGCGCGCTCGACGCCGAGCCCCACGGCGACATCGCCGGCCTGATCGCCGCGGGACTCGACGCGGTGTATGTCGCGACGCCGAACCACCTCCATCGCGCCGCTGTGGAGGCCTGCCTCCAGGCCGGCGTCCCCGTGCTCTGCGAGAAGCCGCTCGCCGCGACGTTCGGCGACGCCGAGGCAATGATCGCCGCCGCCGAGCGCGCCGGCGTGCCGCTCGCCATCGCCTTCGACCAGCGCCACCATCCCGCCCACCGGGCGATGCGCGACGCCATCGTCGCCGGCCGCATCGGCACGGTGACGGCGATCCGCATCGTCTACGGCTGCTGGCTCGGCCCCGACTGGGTGCCCGATCCGGCACGGCCGCAGCCGAACTGGCGCATCGAGGCGGCCAAGGCCGGGGGCGGCGCGGTGATCGACCTCGCGCCCCACGGCCTCGACCTCGTCGATGCTCTGCTTGGCGAGCGCGTCGTCGAGCTGCACGCCCTGCTGCAGCGCCGCGTCCAGCCTTACCCCGTCGACGACGGCGGCGCGCTGATCGGCCGTACGGGCTCGGGCGTGCTCGTCAGCCTCCACAACAGCTACAACACGCCCGACGCCCTGCCCCGCCGCCGGCTGGAGGTGATCGGAACGCTCGGGCAGATCACCGCCGAGGACACGATGGGGCAGACCGCGGGCGGGCGCGTGACCCTCGCCGGTGCCGCGGGCATCTCGCGGCCGCTGCCCTTCGACGCCGACGAGAACCCCTTCGCCGCGATGGCCGCCGCCTTCGCCCGAGGCGAGCGCATCGATCCCCGCGGCGGCCTCGCCGACTTGATGCTGCTGCTGCACGCCCTGGCGCAGGGCGCCCCGAAACCTGCCGCAAGGATCGAAGCGTGAGCGTTCTCCCCGAAATGCTCGACCCGGCCGCCCGCGCCTATCTCGACGCCTTTCCGGCCGGCGAGCCTGCCGTGTTCCCGCTGACGGCGCTCGACCGCATCGGCCTGCCGGTGTGGATCGGCGCCCTGTTCCCCGAGGACGGGCGGCTCGCCGACATCATGCCCTACGGCGCCGGCTACGGCGCCACCGACGGGCAGGCGGTGACCGGCAGCCTCGGCGAATGCGCGGAGATGATCTTCTCCGTGCTGAAGATGCCGCTGATGAAGCGGCATCGCGGGTCCTGGCGCGCGCTGGTGGCGTCGCTCGGGCCCTCGTCGGTCGCCGACCCGCTCACCCTCTGCCTGCCGGCCGGCTCGCCGGTCGGCCGCGACACGCCGCTCGAATGGATCGAGGCGACGCGCGCCGCGACGGGCGAGACCGTGCTGGTGCCGGTCGACGTCGCCGCCACCACGCCGGGCGAGCTGTCACCGGGGTATAAGCCCTTCACCACCCTGATCACCAACGGCCAGGGCGCCGGGCCGGACATCGACTGGGCGCTCGGGCACGGCGTGCTGGAACTGTTGCAGCGCGATGGTAACGGCCTGCTGTTCAAGGCGCTGGACCGCGGCGTGGCGATCGATTTCGATGGGCCGTTGCCCTCCGGTCTCCGGGCGATCCTCGACCGCTTCGCCGCAGCCGGCGTGCACGCCATCCCGAAGTTCGCGACCGACCAGTTCGGCTTGAGCAACGTGTACTGCGTCGGCTACGAGGAAGACGGATACGAGCCGCCCGTGCCGATCATGCTGACGGCCTGCGGCGAGGCCTGCCATCCCGACCGCGAGAAGGCGCTGGAGAAGGCGATGACCGAGTTCGCCGCATCTCGCGCGCGCAAGGGCTTCGCCCACGGCCCCTCCGAGTTCGTCGAGCGCGTGGCGCCGCCGGGCTACGCCGAGCGCTTCATCGCCAAGGCCGGCGGCAACGCCAAGGCTGGCGAAGCGAAATCCTTCGACACCATGCTCGACTGGACGCGCCGCTCGCCCACGGAGCTGCGCGGCTGGCTGAAGCGCACGGTGCACGCCCGCAACTCGTTCAAGCGCTTCGACGAGTTGCCGCACACCCCGGCGACCGGCTCGCGCGACGCCGGCCGTATCGCCCGCGAGCGGCTGGCGGAGGCGGGGATGGACGTGCTCTACGTCGACTATTCCATGCCCGACGCCGGCATCAGCGCCACCAAGGCGATCGTGCCCGGCCTCGAAGTCGAGACGATGAGCTACCATCGCATCGGCGAGCGCAACACCCGCAAGCTGATCGAGCGCGACCATCCGCTGATCCGCTTCGGCAAGGAAAGCGAGACGCTGAAGCCGGTGCGCCTGACGCCGGACGCACTGGAGCGCTTCGGCGGCCAGCCACTCTTCGACACCGGGCTGGCGGAGACGATCGTCGGGCCGCTCTATCCCCTCTACCGCGAACCGGAGGCCCACCACGTCGCGGCGGCGCTGAAGGCTGGCACCGCATGAGCCTGCGCTTCGCCTACAACACCAACGGCTGCGGCTCGCACCGCCTGGACGACGCGCTCGACCTGATGGCGGCAGCGGGCTACGCCGGCGTCGCCCTTACCCTCGACCACCACCACCTCGACCCCTTCGCCGAGGACTGGGTCGTGCGAGCCGAGCGCCTCGCCAAGCGGCTCCGAAGCCTGGGCTTCGGCTCGGTGATCGAGACCGGTGCGCGCTTCCTGCTCGATCCCCGCGCCAAGCACGAGCCGACCTTCGTCACCGCCGATGCCGACGGCCGGCGCCGACGCCTGACGTTCCTGAAGCGCGCGGTCGACATCGCCGCCATCCTCGGCTCGGAGGCCGTCTCGTTCTGGGCCGGCGTGCCGAAGCCGGGCGTCGACCGCGACGAGGCGAGGCGCTGGCTCGTCGACGGGCTGCACGCCATCGCCGGTTACGCCGCGAGCCAAGAGGTCGTCGCGGCCTTCGAGCCCGAGCCCGGCATGCTGATCGAGACCGCCGCCGAATGGCAGGCGCTCGGCATTCCGGGCCTGAAGCTGGCGCTCGACACCGGACACTGCCTCGTCACCGGCGACATCGATCCCGCCGCGGCGGTGCGCCGCCACGCCGCCGAGTTGGGAACCGTGTCGCTGGAGGACATGAAGCGCGGCGTCCACGTCCACCTGCCCTTCGGCACGGGCGACATGGACGTGGCCGGCATTCTCGACGCGCTGGAGGAGGTGGGCTTCGGCAAGCTCGTCTGCGTCGAACTCAGCCGCGAGAGCCCGAGCGCCGACCGCGCGATCCCCGGCTCGATCGATTGGCTGAACGCATGTCGCATCCGCAGGAGCGCGGCATGAGGATCTGCTTCCTGTCGCGCCGCTACTTCCCGGCGATCTCCGGCATGAGCATCTACGCGGTCAACCTGCTGCGCGAGCTGGTGCGTGCCGGGCACGACGTCACCATGGTCAGCCAGTACTACGGCGGCGAGCATGCCACGGTGTACGGCGGCGGTCCGCCGCCCGCCGTCGAGGGCGTCCGCGTGATCGGGCTCGAAGCCGTCGGCGAGCAGGAACGCGGCGACTACGAGGGCGACATCGAGGGAATGGTCGCGACGATCACCCAGGAGCACGAGGCTCGCGCGTTCGACATCATCCACGCGCAATACGGCTATCCCACGGGTTGGGCTGCGCTACTGGCGGGCGCCAAGCTCGGCGTCCCCAACCTCGTCTCGATCCAGGGCGGTGACGGGCACTGGGTCGGCTCGTGCTGCCAGACGCACTACGATGCCTTCCGCCGCGTGCTCGACCACTCCGGCGCGCTGCTGATCGGCGGCCGCTCCTTCATCGCCGAGGTCGCCGAGCGGATGGGCGTGCCGCCCTCGCGCTTCACCCGCGTGCCGGGCGCGGTCGACACCGAGCGCTTCCGCCCCGCCCATCCCGTCGGCTCGCTGGGATCACCCCCTCGCCTGCTGTACCACGGCCGCGTCGATCGCCGGAAAGGCGTGCTCGACTTCCTTTCCGCCTGCGACCTGCTGCGCGCGCAGGGCGTCGCCTTCGAGGCGGTCGTGTCGGGCATCGGCCCCGACGTCGATCCCGCGAGGGAGCATGCGGCAACGCTCGGCCTCGGCGCAGACCTCGTGCGCTTCACCGGCTACGCCGATTACTTCGACACGCCGACGATCTACGGCGCGGCCGACATCTTCGCCTCGCCGACCTATGCCGAGGGCTTCTCCAACACGATCCTCGAAGCGATGGCCTGCGGCCTGCCGGTGGCGAGCTGCGAGGTCGTCGGCGTCACCGACTGCCTGCGCCACGACGACAACGGGCTGCTGACGCAGGCCGGCGACGTGCCGGCCCACGCCGAGGCGCTGCGCCGGCTGATCGAGGACGAGCGCCTTCGCCACCGCATCGCCGCGTCGTCGTTGGCTGACTGCCGCGCGAACTACTCCTGGTCCGTCGTCGGGCGGCAGATCATGGGCATCTACGCCGAGCTGTTCGGCACCGCGCCGGCGACCGACTTCCCGACCGAGCTGACGCTGACGCCCTGCCGCTTCCGCTCCCAGCCGCACCTGCTGTGAAGCGTACCGCGCTCGCCCTGTCGCCGCACCTCGACGACGCCGCCTTCTCCGCCGGCGGCACGCTGCACGCGCTCGGTCGCGCGGGATGGCGGGTGGTGGTGGCGACGATCTTCACCCGCTCGATGCCCGAGCCGCAGGGCTTCGCGCTACGCTGCCAGACCGATAAGGGGCTGGCACCCGATATCGACTACATGGCGCTGCGCCGCGACTAGGATGCGATCGCCTGCCGGCACCTCGGCGCCGAGGCTCGTTGGCTGCCGTTCGCCGAGGCGCCGCACCGCGGCTATCACTCCGCCACGGCGCTGTTCGCCGGGCTGCACGACGGCGACGAGATCGTTGCCGAGCTGCGGCCGATGCTCGCCGCCCTTCTCGCCGAGCTGCGACCGGTCTTGTTGCTGGCGCCCCAGGCGATCGGCGGCCACGTCGACCATCGCGCCCTGGTCGAGGCGATGGACGGCATCGATGCGCCGACGCTGTGGTGGCGCGACTATCCCTACGTCGATCGCGAGGCGCGCCCCGCGGAGCCCTTCGCGGGGAGGTTCGGAACGCTCGCGGACGCGGAGGTTGCTCTTGAGCCGGCGGATGCGGCTGCCAAGCTCGAAGCATCGGCGGCCTACGCGAGCCAGCTCGGCTTCCAATTCGGCGGCCTCGAAGCGCTACGAGCCAAGCTGGCCGCGACGCAGCCGACGGAGCGTTTCCGTGTCACGGGCAACGCGGGGGCGATGCTCCCGGCCTGAACCATCACGCCGCTTCGCAGACCCGCTCGATCATTGAGGCGAGCCGCGGCTCCGCGACCCTCTCTGCGGCCTCGCTGGCGCTGAACCAGCGGCGCTCGCGCTGCGCCGCCTCGCGCCAGTCCGCGCATTCCTCCTCGACATCGAGGCGATAGACCATCACGCGGCAGAGTTCGGCCCGCGGGACTATCCCGCGATCCAGCACCTTGCGATAGGTGTAGGCGCCGATCGGGTGCTTCCGCACGCGACCGCGGATGCCGGCCTCCTCGAAGGCCTCCTGCGCCGCCGCCGCATGGTCCTTGCGGCCCTTCATCGGCCAGCCCTTCGGCACGATCCAGCGCCGCGTCTCCCGCGACGTCACGAGCATCACTTCGCAGCCGTCGGGACCGACGCGCACGGGGAGGGCTGCCACCTGCGGCCGAGGGGTCGGCTCGGACTTGCGTGTCTTCTTCATAGGCCGTGTCGATATGGGATGTGCTGACCTCGATTGGGCGGCCGCGCCATCGCGGCGTGCAAGACGCTAGCCGGCGGGCCTTGCGCCGCGCCATACCATTTGTCGAAAGCCGTCGCGAAGACCGATGGACAAACAGTCGCGACGGCTTCGACATCAGCCCTCGCCGAAGACCCGCGCGAAGATCGTGTCGATGTGTTTCAGGTGGTAGCCGAGATCGAACAGCTCTTCGAGCTGCTCCGGTTTCAGCACCGCCGCAACCTGCGGATCGGCCTTGAGCAGGGCCAGGAAGTCGCCTTCGCCGCGCCACACCGGCATCGCGTTGCGCTGCACCAGGGCGTAGGCGTCCTCGCGCGACACCCCGGCCTGGGTCAAAGCCAGCAGCACGCGCTGCGAGTGGATCAGCCCGCCGAGGCGGTCGAGATTCCTGCGCATGTTGGCGGGGTAGACCACCAGCTTGTCGATCACGCCGGTCATCCGCGCGAGGGCGAAGTCGAGCGTCACCGTGGCGTCGGGGCCGATCATCCGCTCGACCGAGGAGTGCGAGATGTCGCGCTCGTGCCAGAGCGCGACGTTCTCCATCGCCGGCAGCGCCATGCCGCGCACCAGCCGCGCCAGCCCGGTGACGTTCTCGGTCAGCACGGGGTTGCGCTTGTGCGGCATTGCCGACGAACCCTTCTGGCCGGGTGCAAAGAACTCCTCCGCCTCCAGCACCTCGGTGCGCTGCAGGTGGCGTACCTCGATCGTCAAGCGCTCCAGGCACGAGGCCACCACCCCTAGCGTCGCGAAGAACATCGCGTGGCGGTCGCGCGGGATCACCTGCGTCGACACGGGCTCGGGCACCAGACCCATCTTCGCGGCGACGTGCTCCTCCACCCGCGGGTCGATGTTCGCGAAGGTGCCGACCGCGCCGGAGATGGCGCAGGTCGCCACCTCCGCGCGAGCGGCCACCAACCGTTGGCGAACTCGGCATGGGCCTGCGCCAGCTTCAGGCCGAAGGTGACGGGCTCGGCGTGGATGCCGTGCGAGCGGCCTATGGTGGGGGTGAGCCTGTGCTCGTAGGCGCGCCGCTTCAGCGCCGCCAGCAGCGCGTCGACGTCGGTGATGAGAAGGTCGGCGGCGCGGGTCAGCTGCACGGCGAGGCAGGTGTCGAGCACGTCGGACGACGTCATGCCCTGATGGACGAAGCGGGCATCCGGCCCGATGAACTCGGCGAGGTGGGTCAAGAACGCTATGACGTCGTGGTGTGTCACCCTCTCGATCTCGTCGATGCGCGCGACGTCGAAGGTGACGTCGCCGGCCTTGGCCCAGATCGCTTCGGCGCTCGCTTGCGGGATGATGCCGATCGCCGCCATCGCATCGCAGGCGTGCGCCTCGATCTCGAACCAGATGCGGAAGCGCGCCTGCGGCTCCCAGAGAGCGGTCATCGCGGGGCGGGCGTAGCGGGGGATCATCGGCGAGGCTCGGGCTGCGGGCGCCGCAAGGTCGGGAGGGCGGCAGGCCCCGTGCTCTACGCCAAGCGGGGCGGCAGCGGCAACGGCGGCCGCCAGCGGGAAGGAGCCGCCGGCGTCGCGTCCGCTCAGTCCTTGTGGCGGGCGATGTGCGCCAGCACCGAGCCGCACAGCTCGCGCACCTCCTTCTCCGTCAGCTTGTGCGGATCGTGGAGGCCCTTGCCGGCAAGGTGCCGGACATGGTCCGAGGTGATGTCATGCTTGGCCGGCCGCTTCGCCGGCTCAAGCTTCTCCAAAATCTCCGAAGCCTTCTCGACCATCGCGGCTCTCCCTCCTTGCGGGTCGTGAGATCATCGAAGCTCGACCGGGCCGCGGCAAGCCCGCCGTTGGCGGAGGGCGATCAGACGTGCGCCAGCACCGCCAGCAGCAGCAGCGCCACGATGTTGGTGATCTTGATCGCCGGGTTCACCGCGGGGCCGGCCGTGTCCTTGTAGGGGTCGCCGACGGTGTCGCCGGTCACCGACGCCTTGTGCGCGTCGCCGCCCTTGAGGTGGCGCACGCCGTCCTTGTCGACGAAGCCGTCCTCGAAGGACTTCTTGGCGTTGTCCCAGGCACCGCCTCCGCTCGTCATCGAGATCGCCACGAAGAGGCCGTTGACGATCACGCCGAGCAGCGAGGCGCCGAGCGCGGCGAAGGCCGAGGCCTTGGAGCCGGAGATGAACAGCACGCCGAAGTAGACGACGATCGGCGCCAGCACTGGCAGCAGCGAGGGCACGATCATCTCCTTGATCGCGGCCTTGGTCAGCAGGTCGACGGCGCGGGCGTAGTTCGGCCGGCTGGCGCCGGTCATGATGCCGGGGTCTTCGCGGAACTGCCGGCGGACCTCCTCGACCACCGAGCCGGCGGCGCGGCCGACGGCGGTCATCGCGACGCCGCCGAAGAGGTAGGGGATCAGGCCGCCGAAGATCAGGCCGGCGACGACGTAGGGGTTCGACAGGTCGAAGGAGATCGTGCCGATGCCGGCGAAGTACCTGTACTGGTCGGGATGGCCGGCGAAGTAGGTGAGGTCGAAGTTGTAGGCGGCGAACAGCACCAGCGCGCCGAGGCCGGCGGAGCCGATGGCATAGCCCTTGGTCACCGCCTTGGTGGTGTTGCCCACCGCGTCGAGCGCATCGGTGGAGTGCCGCACCTCGGGCGGCAGGCCCGCCATCTCGGCGATGCCGCCGGCGTTGTCGGTGACCGGGCCGAAGGCATCCAGCGCCACGATCATCCCGGCGAGGCCGAGCATGGTGGTGACCGAGATCGCCAAGCCGAACAGGCCGGCGAGCTGGAAGGTGGCGATGATACCGCCGATGATGACCAGCGCGGGCAGAGCGGTCGACTCCAGCGACACCGCCAGCCCCTGGATGACGTTGGTGCCGTGGCCGGTGACGGAGGCCTGGGCGATCGACATCACCGGACGCTTGCCGGTGCCGGTGTAGTATTCGGTGATGACGACGATCAGCGCCGTCACCACCAGGCCGACGAGCCCGCACTCGAACAGCCGCAGCCCGGTGATCGGCGTGGTGCCGGCGATGCCCACCGTGCCGAAGCCGACGGTGAAGAAGGTCGCGATGGCTAGACCGGCGATCGACAGCAGGCCGGTGACGATCAGACCCTTGTAGAGCGCTCCCATGATCGAGTTGTTGGCGCCGAGCCTCACGAAATAGGTGCCGACGATCGAGGTGACGATGCAGGTCGCGCAGATCGCCAGGGGATAGAGCATCGCCATCCGCAGCACCGGCTGCTGGCCGAAGAAGATGGCGGCGAGCACCATCGTCGCGACCACGGTGACGGCATAGGTCTCGAAGAGGTCGGCGGCCATGCCGGCGCAGTCGCCGACGTTGTCACCCACGTTGTCGGCGATGGTGGCGGGGTTGCGCGGATCGTCCTCGGGGATGCCGGCCTCGACCTTGCCCACGAGGTCGGCGCCGACGTCCGCGCCCTTGGTGAAGATGCCGCCGCCGAGCCGGGCGAAGATCGAGATCAGCGAGGCACCGAAGCCGAGCGCCACCAGCGCGTCGACCACTTCGCGCGAGTTCGGCTCGTGCTTCAAGAAGCCGGTGAGCACGCCGTAGGTGCCGGCGACGCCGAGCAGGGCGAGGCCTGCCACCAGCATGCCGGTGATCGCGCCGGCCTTGAAGGAGATGTCGAGACCGCGCGCCAGCGACAGCGAGGCGCCCTGCGCCGTGCGGACGTTGGCGCGAACCGAGACGTTCATGCCGATGAAGCCGGCGGCGCCCGACAGCACGGCGCCGATCAGGAAGCCGACCGCCACCGGCCAGGAGAGCAGCAGGCCGAGCACCACGAAGATCACGGCGCCGACAACGGCGATGGTCGCGTACTGCCGGCGGAGGTAGGCCTGCGCGCCCTCGGCGATGGCGCCGGCGATCTCGCGCATCCGCGGCGTGCCGGTGTCGGCGGCAAGCAGCTGCGAGGAGGTGACGATCCCGTAGACGATCGACAGCAGACCGCCGCCGATGACCAGCCAAATGCCCAGCATGAGCGTTCCCAGCCCGTGTTGTTCGCGAGCCGTCAGACGCGACGGCAACGATCCTTACGTCGTCGCGCTTCTTTCCGCACGTCATTCCCCTCTGACGGCGGGCGGCAGCGCTTATGGCCGCGCTCAAGACCGCACCCCAACCCTCCCGTCAACCGCGACTTTCGGTGCATGATGCAACGCCAAGCCCTCGCCCTGATCCCGACAGGCCTCGTTGCGCCCGCGCGCGGCGCGGAGCGCTTCCCGCCGATCCCGCCCGACGCGATGACGGCGGAGCAGCGCGCCGTTGCCGATGCGATCGCGTCGGGGCCGCGCAAGAATGGATCGGGTCCCTTCGACGCTTGGCTGCGTTCGCCGGTGCTGGCCGACCGGCTGCAGAAGGTCGGCGAATACGTGCGCTTCCAGTCCTCGCTGCCGAAGCGCCTGAACGAGTTCGCGATCCTGATCGCCGGGCGCTGGTGGAACTCGCGGTTCGAGTGGGCCTACCATTATCCCCTGGCGATCGGGGAAGGCGTGCCGGCGGGCGTGCTCGCCGACCTCTCGCGCGGCATCGAGCCCTCGGGCATGACGGCGGATGAGGGGCTGGTGTATCGCTTCTCGAGCGAGCTGCGCCGCGCGCGAACGGTGTCGGACGCCACCTACGACGCGACCTTGAAGCGCTTCGGCGAGCGCGGCGTGATCGACCTCGTGGCCGTCGCCGGCTACTACGACACGGTATGCATGACGCTGAACGTCGCCGATGTGCCGGTGCCGGCCGGCAGCAAGGCGCCGCCGCTCGACCCGCTGCCGGAAGCAACGCGATAGGCCTTCCTATCGCTGCCCTGCTTTCCGCTTGCGCTTGTCGAAGATCAAGCGCCCGCGTTGACGCATCACGTGAAGTGCTGGAAGCTCGTCCTTTCCACGGGCATGGCCAGCCCCTCGGCGTCGAGCAGCGTCACGCCGTCGCCTGGGCCGGCCGTGCCGATCGCGGTCACGGCGATGCCGGCGTCGCACGCCGCGGCCTCGAAGGCGAGCTGCGCCTCCGCCGGCACGGCGCACAGCAC
>CALMRL010000369.1 GCA_937873345.1 uncultured Beijerinckiaceae bacterium
AACAAGAGCGTCCATCCCCCTGCAACCCGCTCGTAGCGGGTTTGTCCCTCGTTCTTAGTGAGGATCGTTGAAGCGATGCCGGCTTGCAATTTAGGTGCTTGTCGGTCATTATTGGCGTAATTGTTGCGCGCTGTAAGGGATATCCTTCCGTCCGACCCTATCCGGTTTGCGCATGTGGACACCCCGGTGGAGCCGGTATGGTCTTAAGCGTCCATCGTGGGCGCCCAACGTGACGGTAGGGTTGTTCCGGCAGGGTCTGCGGCCGGCGGCGACTAGGAAGCAGCGCGCAATCTATCCGCGGCGGAGGGCCGATCGGACGATTGCATCGCTGGATATCCCGCTGTGTATCTCATCGTCAGCAACGATCCTTCACGCGACGTTCTGTGTCCAATCCAGATCGCGCGACGGTCTTCCCTTATCAAAAGCGAAGTAGATGGCCTCTCCACAACACCGTGCAACAACTTCGGGAGGTGGAGAACGCTTCCCCTGGTATGCCAAAGTGACGGCGGAACTGCTCCGGGCGGGCTCCATAAGGAGCTACATGCGCCAAGTGCATTAAGCATAAATGACGGCAATAGGAGTCAGTCTCTCACACTATTCCATTTCGCAAGCGCAAACGCCCTTCCGGCAATCGCTTTTTGCGGCTTGACCATCGGAGATGTGCCTACGAGCCTAATAGGCAATCGAGGAAAGATAGCAGTCTGGCTGACGAAGAGTACTACGCCGGAGGGACATGGCCTCGAAAGCGCATCCGTCGACAAGCAACGCGTCAGGTTGGAAGTCGAGGTGCCATGCAATCTCCTTCTTTTCCGTTGGAACGACTGGAAGTGCTTCAACGTCGAGCCCTTCACCATTGAGCGCCTGGAGCAAGTCGCCGGTCCACAGGCAGCGCCTGCCAATTGGTATCTCTACTTTGGCTGACTCCGGCCGACATCTATCACAAACGCTGTCGACATGCCGACAGGCCAGCCAGTCGCGGATTGGCAGCACGGATTAGCAGGGTACCCACCCATCGAGGCGATACCGTATGCTCAGCGACAGCGCTGGCATCGCACTCTACTTCGTAACGTCCGTGCCCGGCTGATGCGATGACAAGCCGGTTGCATCGCTCCGAAGACCTTTCATGCGCAAAGATGCGCCGCCGCGAGCTCCTCGGGAGGTATAAGGATGCCGGCGCCCACCGCGCGCACCGCCGCCTCGACGCCGGCGACCTTGTGGGCCGCGAGATTGTTCATCACCACTACGTCGCCGAGCTTGAGGGTGGGCGCGAGCCTCTGCTCGACATGGGCGCGGAACAACTCGCCGGTCATTGGGCCATCGAGCACGAGCGGGGCGACGCTGCCGCTGCTGCGCAGGGCGCCGATGAAGGGGGTGGTGAGCCAGTGACCATGCGGGACGCTGCGGCGCGGCGTCGACCAGGCGCTCGCCCTTCGGCCCCCAGCCCGACAGGCGGGTCATGTTGGTCGCCGCGCCGGTTTCGTCGAGGAACACGAAGGCGCTTGCGTCCATGAAGCGCTGCCACACCCGCCACGAGCTGAGGCAGCTCAGCCGCAAGCACACAAAGTGCGGAAGAACCTACCTTCGGCGCCGATCCACACCGTCGATCGCGTCTCCCTCGAACCGGTCCGCACAGCGACGAAAGACGTTCGACGCCTTCTCCGGGCGGCCGCCTTGGAATTGGGGCCGAAATTCTTAGCCAGATACGCGTCGCGCGACGTCACGAAGCCGTCGAGCGTGCTTGCGACGTCTCGCTGTAGACCAACGTACATGTCGCTCGTCACGCGAGACGTTCAGCCGAGAAGTACGGAAGGAGCCCGGTCGCGGGATGGCAGTTGGCGTACTCGAGGACTTGGCCGCCCCGGGGTAGAATATAAACCTCGTGCCAGGTCCTGAGCTGGTTTGATCGACCGTACCGCTTGTAGCGGTCGATGGCGGCATTGAAGATCGCGGCGTGGGTTTGGTGGCCCTCGGCCCAAGTTTCCATGTGCCTCAGGGACAGGAAGTAGCCCAATGCGTGCGCTTCGAGTTGCGGACGACCATCCGGGTCCGTCGTTTGCTGCATGCGCAACGAGGCGCAACCGGTTTCACCGGCGTTCTCCCGCAGGAAGTTCATACCGGCGTCGAGGGGGCCGAGCAGCTTGGCTCGATAGTCCATGAGCTGCTCGTCGTCCATGGCGCCCCAGGTGTTCGCCGACCGAATGACGGCGAGGTTGGCGGGCGCGTCCACCCGCCAACGCTGGCTGAAGCCGCCTCGCTCTGTGCGGTCCAGGGCGACGCCCGGTTCCGCGTCGAGCGGGTCGACGGCGGACGCCGGCAGGCGGTCGCGCATCGCGCCATAGTAACCGCAGTAGGGCGTGGGATAGACCGACACGTCCGGGCTGCGCATCAGGCCGGCGGGGTAGTCGATCCAGTAGATGGTCTCCTGCCGATCCGGGGGGACGGCGAGCATCTCCCGCCAGACACCGACGTCGCCCGCCAGCCGCTCCGGGTCGGCCCACCATCCGGCGACCGCAGAATCTCTCTCCCAACGGGAGAAGCGCGCCGCGTCGACCCAGTAGGCCGCCACCACGTGGTTGGTGAATCCGGCCGGATCGGTGAAACGAGCATGGTCGTAGGACGAGGGACCGTCCGCGTGCCCGGCGAGGCTGGAGCGCACCCACGCCATGAACTTGGATCCGGCCAGCGCCTCCGGATCGCGGGCCTGCGCGGCGAAGAAGGAAAGCCTGACCTCCTCGCCCGGAAGCCGCACGGACCAGCGCTGCACCGCTGGTTTGAAGTCCAACGGCTTGCGGATCGGGGCGATGCGGTCGGCAACGCCGTACGCCTCGGCGGGCGCTTCGTCCAAGATCCTGGCAGTTGTCATGCTCATCGTTCCTCCAACACTCGGCCGAATGTCCAGACGAGCCCCGCGAGGCGCTCCGCTAGCGCCACTCAGGCCATCGACATGATCGAGGAGGCGATCACGTTGAGGTGCGTCTCGAGGGCGAAATGGCCTGTGTCCAAGAGCGTGACTTGGGCGTCGGGCACGTCGCGCCGGAACGCCTCGGCACCCCGCGGCACGAAGAACAGGTCGTTACGCCCCCAGATCGCCAGCACGGGAGGCTTTTTCGCGCGAAGGAACTCTTGGTAGAGCGGGTATCTCGCGATGTTGGCGTTGTAGTCGAGCTTGAGGTCCACCTGGATATCGGCGTTGCCGGCCGTGGCGAGGATCGCCGCGTCGAGCCGGTAGGCTTCCGGTTCGATGATCCCGGGATCGGCGACGCCCTGGAAGTAGGCGGCCTTCACGCCGTCCAGCGTCAAGCGCGACCGTATGATCTCCCGGGCCGCATCCGAGCGATGCTCCCAGTAATCGACGAGGGGTTTCCAGGGCTTGTCGCCCAGGCCCTCGAGGTAGGCGTTGCCGTTCTGTGAGATGATGCCCGCGACCCTGTCGGGGTAGGCTAGGGCCAAGTTGAAGCCGATCGGGGCGCCGTAGTCGAAGACGTAAATCGCGTAGCGTCGGAGGTCGAGCGCGTCGACGAAGCCCTTGATCGTCTCGCTCAGGCTCGCGAACGTGTACGCGTAGCCCGACGCCCGATCGACCTCCGTGAAGCCGAACGAGGGGAGATCGGGCGCGACCACCCTGTAGCGCGTCGCCAGAATCGGCATCAGGTGCCGGAAGTAGTGCGACGAGTTCGCGAAGCCGTGGAGGAGCAGGATGGTGGGCGACGTCGGGGAGCCGGCCTCGCGGTAGAACACGTTGACCGGACCGACCCTCTGGTAGGCGTGGCGGACGGCAGGAGGGAGCGCTGCGGCGGGCGAGGCCGTGGCGGGCGTGTCCTCGACCATCGCCGTCGCGACGACCGACGTTGCGGCGCAAGCCAGCATCCGTCTCCGGCTGAAGGCTTCTGCCACATCTGTCATTTGCTATCTTCCCTATCCCTTGCAGGCCGGGTCCGTCGTAGGTGTTGAACAAGGCCAACGCGTTGCCGAAGGTGCCGCCGCTCGCCGGCTGCGCCGAGGCATCAAGTCCCAGGATCGCCGGCGTCACGCTGGTGCCGGCAAACATCACCGCGCCGTGCCGAGCGACGACGTGCGCGCAGCCGCCGGCGCGTCATGACGCGGGCTGTGCAAGGTTCTTCGAGGTCGACGGCGGCTCGGCGATGTTTCCCGCCGAGCCGGACCACCCGGGAGCCGGAGCGCGCCGGCTTGCGTGCATCCGGGTCGGGGGATCGCGACGAGTGCCGCGGCCCCCGAGCGAGTGGGCCGTCGGCGTCCCGGCCGGCGTCGGCAAGTTCGTCCCGCTCGACGATTTCCCCGTCGCCGGGGCCGACGTCCGATGCGCGCGGGTCGGATCGCCTTGCATGAGGCGCAGGGACCGGCTCCGTCATGGCAGCTCGCGACCTGCCGCTCAGGCGACGCGGACGAGCTTCCTGTTGACGAACTCCCCCATGCCGGCCTCGGCCAGCTCGCGGCCGTAGCCCGAGTTCTTGATGCCGCCGAACGGCAGGTCCGGCGCCGTCCAGGTCGCCTTGTTGACGAACACCATGCCCGACTGGATCCGCCGCGCCACGCGCTTGCCGCGCTCGACGTCCCGCGTCATCACAGTGCCGCCCAGGCCGTAGGGCGAGTCGTTCGCCAGCTCGACCGCGCTGTTCTCGTCAGCAACGCGGAACACGATGGCAACGGGGGCGAAGATCTCCTCATGGTAGGCTGGGTTGTCGGGCCTCAGATCGGTGATGATCGTCGGCTCGAGGTAGAAGCCAGGGCGGTCGAGGCGTCGGCCGCCGAGCAGCACCTTGGCTCCGCCATCCACGGCCGAGTTGATCTGGCCAAGCGCATCGGACAGCGCGCGCCCGGTGCACAGCGGGCCGAGCGTGGTCGTCTCATCCATCGGGTCCCCGGGCCGCAGCTTCTCCAGCTCCGCCTTGAAGCGCGCGACGAACTCGTCGGCCACCTTCTCGTGGAGGATGTAGCGCTTGGCGGCGATGCAGCACTCGCCGGTGTTGTTCATCTTGGCCCACACGCCTTCCTTGACGGCGAGGTCGAGGTCGGCGTCGTCCAGCACGATGAAGGCATCGCTGCCGCCGAGCTCCAACGTCGACTTCTTCACCGCCTGCCCCGCCGCGGAGGCGACGGCCGCGCCGGCGCGCACCCCGCCGGTCAGGGCGACGCCGACGACGCGGTCGTCGGCGATGAGGCGCGCCGCCTGCTCGTTGCTGGCGAAGACGTTGGCGTAGGTGCCCTCGGGCGCCCCGGCGTCGACGAAGAGCTTGGCGAAGGCCAGCGCGCACTGCGGCACGTTGGGCGCATGCTTCACGACGAGCGTGTTGCCGACCATCAGGTTCGGCCCGGCGACGCGGGCGAGCTGGTAGTAGGGGAAGTTCCAGGGCTCGATGCAGAACAAGACGCCCATCGAGGCGCTTTCCACGACGGCCTCGCCGGTCGCGATCGCCAGCGGCCGATCCGCCAGGAACGCGGCGGCGTTGTCGGCGTAGTAGTCGAGGATGTCGGCGCTGAGGTCGACCTCGGCGCGCGCCTCCGCGATCAGCTTGCCCATCTCGAGCGTCACCAGGCGCGCCATCCCCTCGCGGCGCTCGCGCAAGAGCGCGGCCGCCCTCCTCACGACTGCGCCGCGCTCGTCGAGGCTGCGGGTCGACCAGGCCCGTTCGTAGGCCGCGTGCGCCCGGCCAATGATCGCCTCGATCTCATCATCGCCGTGGTCGGCGAACTCCTGCGGTTCGCGCTCGTCCGCAGGATTTACGCTAGTGTAACCCATGATTGGCTTCCTCCTGGTCTCAAGTCTCGATGTCGTGGGAGTGGCGGCCGATGCATCGTGCCTTCGGTCGATCGCGGATGGTCGCACGCGACCATCCGCGTTGGCGGGCGTCCGAGATCGACGGCGACCCCGAGAAGACGGCATGGCGGACGGGGCGACCTGTCGATCGTCGTCGCGTCCGATCGTGGATGGCACCGCCATCCTTGTCGTGGCCGCCCAGGTGCCGCCCCACCAACGTTTCGGACCCGGGATCTATGGTCAAGCGTAGCCGCGAACGCCCGACCCGCGACAGCGAGGATCCGAGATACCCTCCATCCCGCGAGAGATGACGACCGCGGCGCCCCTTCCGACGTGGGGTCTTCGAGTGCTTAGAACTCCGGGCGTGTACCGGCTCGGGATCGCGGAAGGACGGTGATGAATCGCCGGCCGGCTCATCGGACGCGCCGAATGCCGGAGACCGCCAGCGGCACGCGGTGGATGGCGTTGCGGGCGGCGGACGCGGGCTGTCCGACGCCGTCGCGATCGAACGCCCTGACGGCGATTTCCCGCCCCGTCCCGATCGCCAGCGCGCCGCGGAACGGTTGCCACGAACGCTGGCGACGCGGCTCGACCTCGGCCGCGATCCAGGTTTGCCCATCGTCCGCGCTGAGATCGACCATGGCGACGCCCGCGTCCGCCCAGGCGTAGCCGGTCACGGACAAGTCGCCCGCCGGCACGACCGAACCGGGTTCCGGATGGACGATCACAGCCTCCGGTCCCGCCGACCACACCGGCGACGGCGACGAAGCCGGCGTGCGCGGGGGATCGTTGTAGTAGCGCGTGGTGAAGAGCCCGGTCGCGCGGGTCTTCGCCAGCTCGATCCGGTACAGCCACTTCACCGAATTGGTGCCGTAGTAGCCGGGGACCACCAGCCTCGCGGGAAAGCCGTGCTCCGGCGAGAGCGCCTCGCCGTCACACTCGTAGGCCACGAGGACGTCGCCGCCCGGCAGGCGGGCCAGCGGCAGGTCCTTCCAGTAGAAGGGCACCGCCTCGCCGGCGAACGCCCCGTGGTCGGCGCCGAACGACCAGATGTAGGCCGCCTCCGGAGCGACGCCGGCGTCGTCCAGGATGTCGGACAAAGCCACCCCGCCCCAGACGACGTTCGCGATCCTGCGCTCGGCCCGTTCCGGAGCCGTAGGATCGCCGGCGCATTGGTGGAAGGCTTCGAGCGTCCTCTTGGGATAGCGGGCGAGATCAGTGAAATCGAGGCGGCGCGGTCGCTCCACCAAGCCGCAGACGTCCAGGCTCCACTCGTCCCGCGCGATGCGGGGGATGCCGAGATGGGCCAGGACGAACAGGTCGGCCGCCGGGGTGATGCGATCAACGAGTTGATGCGGCTGGAACGGTATGCGTCGCAGCGTGCCCGCGGGTTCTTGCCGGGTCGGCCGATCGGAAGCCATGTCGATGCCTTTGTGCATGCGGCGGCCGTGATCCCGACCGGCCGCGATCCCGCGGCCGGTCGGTCTTTGCACGCCGCTGCTCAGTTTCGGTCGGGAAGGCCGCCGACCGGCCCGCCGGTCGCGGTGCCGCCGTCCTGGCTCTGCAAGACGGTCGCGTTCCATGGCGTCTGGCTCGCCGCTTCGACCGTGGCGGTCACGCCGCTCACCGCCAGAAGCAGAGTGGCAGTCAAGAAGATGATGATACGCATGATTTAGTCTCCTAGTCTTTCATCCGGGCGCTCATTGCGCGCCGTCGACAGGAGGAAACATGCGCATCCGTGGTCGAGCGGAGAACGCCGGTCGTGAGCGAAAGGTCTTTGCTTGCCAAGCAAAGCAGGGGCCCTCTTCCATCATGCGGCCAATGACACGCGCATCGCTGGAAGCGGTGGCGATCGACCGGGGCAGTGGTCGCCCGTGACCCAAACCCGATGTAACGAGGAATGATGAGCTTGGCGCCGACCGGCATGCCCATCGTCGCGGACGGGTTCGCGCCGGTCCTGGCGGCGCCACATGCCTCACGCCTCCCAGATCGGCGGCGCCCCGATCGTCTCCCGCAGCAGGTTCACGAGAGCCTGCAGCTTCGGCGGCGTCTTCCGCACCGCGCGCAGCAGGGTGATCGGCACGCCATCGTCCTGCCACGGTTGCCCGGCACCGTTTTCGGGTTGGAGACGGACGAGTTCCCCCGTCCGCACGTCTGGCCCGACCACCCAGTCCGGCAGCAGCGCCACTCCCGCTCCGGTCAGCGTCGCGAGGCGTAGCGCTTCGAAATCGTCGGACCTCCAGCGCGAGCCGGCATGGCCCTGGACCGGTTCGCCGAGCAGGTCGGCCCAGCCGAGGCTTCCCGAGCGGTTCAGTTCGTCGAGGAGGCTGTGATCGGCGAGATCAGCCGTGCGGGCGAGCGGCGGCGCCTTTTGGAGGTAGGCGGGAGAGGCGACCAGCAAGCGCCTCTGCATGGCGAGCTGGGTGCCGATCAGGCCGGAGTCGTCCAGCGCGCCGATGCGGATCACGGCGTCGTACCGCTCCATCACGGGTTGCGCGGGACGCTCCTCGAAGCTGAGTTCGACCCGCAGATCGGCGTGGCGTATCAAGAGCTCCGCGAGGACGGGCACGACGTAGCGCTTGCCGAAGGTCGGGAAGCAGGCGACGCGCAACGTCCCGGCGACCCGTCCATCCAACGTGGCGACGTCATTCTCGAGATCGGCGAGGTCGTCGAGGATGCGCCGGCCGCGTTCGAGCATCACCTCGCCGGCGTCGGTCGGCGTCAGCGCCCGGGTCGAGCGCACGAGCAGCCGCACGCCGAGGCTCGTCTCGAGCGCGTCGACCTGCCTGACGATCGCCGAAGGCGTCATCGCGCGCAGGCGCGCGGCGCTGGAGAAGCTGCCTTTGCGCAAGACGTCGATGAAGGTCGCGAGGTGCTCGGCCAGGCGAGGATCCTTCACGTCGGGCAGCCTGGCGTGCGGGGGGAGCGGCGTCCGCGACCGCGTTTGCCTGCGCGCTCCATGGCATCCATCCCCCGAGCGAGGTCCCAGACTCGACGACTTGCCGTGAAGGACGCGATGCCGTCGCCGGAGGGATGGGCAGGTTCGCGCTTCGCACGCGTCCGATGGCTGCCGCCGACGGTCCCCTCGCGCCCGGTCCGCAGGCTCTCCGCCGCCGGTCGGGCGGTCAGGCCACCGTGGCCGTCGCGACCGCGTCACGCCGGGGATGGGCGCCCTTCCGCGTGGTGGCGATGAAGGCCTGGAGGGCCCTGGTCACGTAGGCTTCGCGGTGGTGCACGAAGAGCGTCTCCGCCTTGCCGTGAGCGTCCGGCAGCGCGTGCACCATCACCTGCTCGCGCTGCCACGCAATGTCCAGGACGCTCCTGGGCAGCATCGTGACGCCGACCCCCGCGCCGACGCAGGCGAGGATGGCCTCGATCGAGCCGAACTCGAGCGCCGCCGTCCGCACGACCCCGCAGTATCCGAGGAACCTGTCGAGCCGCATCCGGTAGTGGCATCCCTGGCGGAACACGATCGCCTTCACGCATTCGGCCCGCGCGAGCGAGGCCAACGACGTCATGTCGAGCGGCGTGACCAGCACCAGTTCCTCGTCGAAGCAGCGCTCGGCGATCAGGCGGGGATGGTCGACCGGCCCGTCGACGAAGGCGCCGTCGAGGTTGTGATCCAGCACGTCCGCGATCAGCGCGTCCGTCGCTCCCGTCATCAACGACAGGTCCACGTTGGGATGATGCGCCGCGAAGCGGCTGAGGATCGGCGACAGCCGCACCGCCGCGGCGGTCTCCATCGAGCCGATCGCGAGGCGGCCGGTCGCCGTGCCGTCGTCGGTCACCGCCGCGCGCGCGTCGTGCAGCAGCCTGACGAGGTCCTTGGCGTAGGGCAGCATCCGTTCGCCCGCTGGCGTCAGGGCGACGCCCTTGGCATGGCGGCGCAGCAGCGTCGTCCCCATCCCGTGCTCGAGGGACCGCATCCGTGCTGTGACATTCGACTGCACGGTGTTGAGTTCGAGCGCGGCGCGGTTCATGCTGCCGTGGCGCGCGACGGCTTCGAAGGTCTTGAGGTCGGCTATGTCCATCGCGCACCTCCCTGGGCCATGTCCATCCGTCCGGCCGCGGCGGCCCGACGGGTCAGCGGCGATCATCCATGATGTGGGACGGCAGACCGCCTCGCGCACCACCGGTCTCGTCCGGTCCGATCCGTGACCGAAAGCTTGCGTAGGGAGCCGGACCGCCGGGCGCTCCGACCGAGGCGTTCGACCGGGGCTGCTCGGCTTTTCATGCCGCGCGCGAGAACCGTCCGATGACGTCGGCCGCCTGACGGATCGTGCGGCGCACCACCTCGCCGGCCGCGGGCAGGTCGTCGATCAGACCGATGCCCTCGCCCACGGTGACGTTGGCCGTCTCGAAGTCGTCGCCGTCCCACGCTTCCGTCACCTTGGGCAGCTCCTCGCCACGGATCGCGAGCAGCTCCCGCTCCCGCCCGTGCCACCTTTCGATGAAGCCGTTGCGCAGGTTGCGGCCGGTCAGCCCGCCGGGCCAGTCCTTCCGCTTGACGATGTCGTAGACCGAGGTGCGGATCGTCTCGTCGCCGGTCGCCGGCAGGATCTTGCGCTTCGCCGCCTCCGGGATCGCCGCCTCCGCGGTGGCCCAGAAGCGAGTGCCCATCAGCGCGCCGTCGGCACCCAGCATCAGCGCCGCGGCGAGGCCGCGCCCGTCCGCGATGCCGCCCGCCGCGAGGACCAGCGTGTCTGGCGCGCGCCGCGACACCAGGTCGACGACGCCGGGCACGAACGACATCGTGGAGCGCGCGTCGAGCCCGTGGCCGCCCGCTTCCGTGCCCTGCGCCACGATCACGTCGGCGCCGACCTCGATCGCCCTCTTGGCGTGCTCGATATTATGCACCTGGCAGAAGAAGGGCACCCCGGCGTCCTTGATCGTCCGCGCGTAGGGCTTCGGGTCGGTGAACGACAGCATCATCGCCTTGGGAAAGCGCGCGAGTGCCCGCTCCAGCAGCCCGGGCACCTCCGGCAGGGTCCAGGCGATGAACCCAGCCCCGACGTTGGCCTGCGTGACCTTGGCGCTTTCTCGTTCGAACCAGTCCGCGTCGGCGTAGCCGATCCCGAGCAGCCCGAGGGCGCCCGCCTCGGCCACCGCCGAGGCCAAGTCGCCGCCCGAGGCGGGCGCCATCGGGGCGAGCACGATCGGGTGCTCAATGCCGAAGCGCTCGGTCAGTCGCGTTTGGAGCGTCATCTCGGTTCCTTCCTTGGCGCCGCTGTTCCGCGCCGCTTGGTCGCCTCGTTCAAAGCTCGCCGGTGAGGAATTGACCCCGGCCCCGGCCGAACGACCAGTCCTCGTCGGTCGAGGTGACGAGCGACACGATCACGTCCGACGGGGCGATGCCGCAGCGCTCCTGCAGGCTCTCACACAAGCGCTTGTAGAAGGCCTCCTTCTGCTTGCGCGAGCGCGGCCTGGTCGTGACCTGCAGCAGGATGCACTTGTCGGTCCGCTCGATGCCGAGCCCGGTGTCCTCGAACCTCACCTGGTTCGCCTCGTGCTCGTGGACGATCTGGTAGCGGTCGCGCACCGGCACCTCGAAGCTCTCGACCATCGCGTCGTGGGCGGCATCGAGCAATGCCGTCGTCTCCTCCCTGGACCGGCCGGCGATCACGTCGAATCTCAGAAGAGGCATGGTTCGCTCCTATTTCGCTAGAGAGCATCTAGACGGCCGATGCGACCGCGCAATCGAGGATGACGCATAAGCCTATCTGCGTTTCAGGCGGGGACCGCGATCGGGCTCGGAGCCCAGGCCGCTCATCCCGTCCGCTCAGCCCCGCTCGGCGCCTATCGCGAGGTCGTCCAGCAGAGACGTCGCATGCGGCCGGGCGCGGCCGCCAGCACGAGGGGCGCGGTGGTTACGTCGGCGGCGTTGCCCGGCGTGAGGTGGATGACTGCCGGTCGCCCAATGACGTCGGCAAGGACATGGAGCTTTGTCGTCTGCCCGCCGCGCGACGGGCCGATGGCCTGCGCCTTGGGCAGCCTTTGCCGCCGTGCGCGCAGCGGTGTGCCTTGGCTATCAAGATTAGGCGTCGGCCTCTATCGTAAAAAATTGATGTATAGTGGCTTTGTCGTCCAAAGAACCGCGTCGGATCACAGACGCGGCGCGAGAGAATAATAGCTGAGGCAACCCTTCTGTTCGTAAGCCCTGCTCCAGGGGGAATAGCAGCCGACCTTTGCGACGTCTGCTGCTGCTCCTCATCGAGCGCGAGCAACACCTGTTAAACGAGGATAGGCCGGCAAGCTGAGCATCAACAAACTGGCGGCCATGGCGAGAGCACCTGCGGTCGTGAAGACTATGGAGTAGCTTCCGAAAACGTCCCGGCCAGCACCAAAGGTGTACGGGCCGGCGCCCACGCCCAGCAGAAAGATGATGTACAAGAAGCCGTAGATTTGACCGAAGGCGCGCATCCCAAAATAGCGGCTGGTGAGATATCCGATGAGATCGCCTTCTGCAGCTAGACCAAACCCTACGACCGCGACCCCCAAGACATTGAAGGCCGTCCCGGTAAGATGAGCGGCTGACGAAGCAAGGCTGAAGAACCCTAACGCGGAAAAGATGAAACAACCGGCCGCCACCCGCGGCGCGAACATGCGGTCGAAGAGGTAGCCGAAAACGAAACGACCACTCAAGGTCGCGATGCCAAAGGCGGATGACAGGTTCGCGGTATCTTTCGGCGTTACGCCCATATCGCGACTGAAACCGACCAGATTGGGGACGAGGCCGAGCGCGCTCGTCGAGATGCAGAATATCGCGACCGCAATCACCCACAATCGAATGTCGCGCAGCGCCGTCGCGAAGGGGACTTCGAGTGGTGTGATGCTCCGGTCCTGATCGTTAGACCAAGGTGGCGCAAATGCCAAGCTTATCGAAAGCACCAGTGGAAGAACCGTAAAGGCTGCCAGGACGGCAATCAACCCTCGCCAGTTTGTCGACTCAAGGACGCGAACCATGATGATCGGCAAAATGGAATAGCCAAGGCCGGCTCCGGCGGTGCTAATGCCTATCGCAAATCCGCGTTTGCGGTCAAACCAGGCAGCAAGCAACTTGTTGTAAGTGAGGCTTTGTGCCCCGGTGGAGCAGAAACCGAAGAGGCCAATGAGGCAGTAGAAGGCCAAGATCGTGTTTGATTGATAAGCCATGGCGAGCAGGGTCAGCACGACGAGACCCGTGGAGGTGATCAGAACGCGGCGCGCCCCGACGCGGTCGATGAGGCGTCCGATGAAACAAACCGACACTATCGTCGCGAAGCTGAAGATCGTCAGGGAGAACATGACCTGTCCACGGTCGATGCCGAACTCCGCTGAGAGCGGAGCGGCGATGGAGCCGAGCAGGACCGCGATGAGCGGTCCCGGACTGAATGTCATGCCGACGAACGCCGCCAGCAGCACGCGCCATCCGAAGAAGCGTGGTGAGCTTTCATCTGAACGATGATCAAGGGTGCGAATGGATTGCTCCTTCAGGGACGTGGAGTCGGAACTAACCTGTCACCGGTTCAAGCCGCCAAAAGGGCCCGGACCTGCGGCCAGACGTCGATGCCGCGCTTCTTCAATTCGTCATCGTAGGCGGTCGAGCCGAAAGCGGTGATCGCTGTATTGAAACTGGGCCGCGACTGCACGGCGGCAAACCACCGTGCAACGTTCGGACGGGCGGCCCACATGCCCTCGAGGCCGAGGCGATCGAGCCGTGTCACGTAAGGGATGATCGCGATGTCCGCGAGTGAAAAGTCGTCGCCGTTGAGCCACGTGGTGCGGCCTAAGGTGGCGTCCATTTCCTTTAGAACCTTGTCGTGCAGCAGCACGGCGTCCTTGACTATTGGCGCCTCGAATTCCAGCTCGAGAATTTGTTTTTGCCGCGCGGCGCGAGCGCGGTCCGGTAACTTTACAAGGCGGTCCGCCAGTTCCTTTGCGTCATGATGCTGTTTTAGCTGATGCACGAAGGCGGAGGCATAAGTCACCGAAGCGCAGGCCACATGCAGGCCGTCATCGGGGATCTTGGTCCAGAGCCGCATGCGGGCGCGCGCCAGCGCATTGGCGGGCCGCAGTGGATGATCGGGAAAGGCGTCTTCGATGTATTCTAGGATGATGGTCGACTCGTAGATCGCATGACCCTCATGAAGCAGAACCGGAACGAGGCCGCGGGGGTTCATTTGGAGGTATTCCTGCGTGAGATGTTCCTGCTTCATCAAGTCTATGTAACGACTCTCCCAAGGCACGGCTTTCTCTTCGAGTGCCATTCTTACCTTTTGCGCGCAAACCGAGAGATTGTCATGATAAACGGCAAGCATTTTGCACGGCTCCTGTGTTATCTGTTCAGAATAAGAATTCTCACGTCTATAGGGCAAGTTCAGAATGTCGCGTAACACTTATTCCGCTTCTGCTTGTGGAGAGGCGCGGTGAACGTCTTCGACGGAATGCGAGCGTTCAGTCATGTCGCCAAGAGCGGCAGTTTTTCACTGGCCGCCAAACAATCTGGCGTAACTCAATCCAAAATAAGCAAGCAAATCGCCGCACTCGAGCACCATCTCGGCATACAGTTGCTCAGTCGCACGACGCGCGGGTTGCGCCCGACAGAGGAGGGCGTCGATTATCTACAATTTGCCGAGCGGATCTTGAACCTCCTAGATGAGGCAGAAGCGCATGTCGGCTTGGGCAAAGGTGCTCCGAAAGGGTTGGTGCGGGTGGGAAGCCCAATCATGTTCGCGCCGATTTTCCTGCTCAGTAAGGTCGCGGCCCTGATCGAAAACCATCCATTGTTGCGCATCGACGTCGCTGTCAGCGACGCCTCGCCCAACCTGATCGAGCAGGACCTCGACATCGCCATCCGTTTCGGGGTGGTAAGTGGTGACGTCGTCGCAAGCCGGTTGGGAACGATTCCGCGCGTCGCCGTTGCCGCACCTAGCTACATAGCACGCGCCGGCATGCCGCGGCGGCCCGGAGACCTAGTTCGACATCAATGCCTGCTGTTTCGCATCCCTGCGCTCAGCCGCGAATGGTCTTTCCGCGGCAGCGAGGGTGCCGAGACGATCGCCCTCGAAAGCCGCTTTTCGTCAAACAGTTCGCAAATGTTGCGAGATGCATGCGTTGCGGGGATGGGCATCGCTGTGTTGCCACACTGGCTATTCGCCGAGCAGTTGAAAGCAGGCACCGTGATGCGAGTCCTGACAGACTACGAGCCGGAAAGTTTGCCAATATCCATCGTTTATCCTTTTCGCGAACATATCCCCTTGAAGACGAAAGTCGTCACGGAGTTTTTGTCCGCTACGCTACGGCGTGAACTCGCGCGTGCTTCGCCATTGCAGCTCTAATCAATCAATCTAAATCTTAGAGAAAGTTTACTGTATAATATTTTAAGGCATAAATCAAGAAGCGTTCCACCAAAGAGATTTGGCATGCAGCGGGGTGAAGCGGCGATTACACGATCGATGACGAAAGCGATCGTCTACGTCCGCTTCTCGGCAGAGGTTCTGATCCACCGAGTGACGAGGTTGGGCGCTTCCCGCGCCGGTGCCGACGTCGTCACGCTTGTCAAGGGTTTGCTCAATCTACACGCTCTGGCTCACCGCAGGCTCGCTATCGTAACCGATTGCCGTGTTTCAGCCTTTCGTCTTCGTCATGTTCGCCTTTGCAGCAGGCGCCTCTCGACCTGATTGGGGAATACCGCTACGTTTCCAAATGCCTCGTGCTTTTTATGTCGGGCTGCACCCTCGTCGCGTGACTCCACGCCATATGATGTCATCTGCGGCCCTTCAGAACCTGACCCAAAAGCCTTCTGACGCGCGAGGCGGCGGATGCCGAACTGGATGGCAGCGAGGGTGACGAAGGAGAGGACGGTGGCGGCGAGGGTCTCGTAGTCTTTGGCGAGGCGCCGGTTGCGGCCGAACCAGGAAAAGGTCCGCTCCACGACTTAGCGCCGTTTGATCACCTCAAAACCGACCGTATGCGGGTTGCGCCGGACCACCTCCAGGCGAAGCGGGTGGTTGGCGGCCGTCGCCGCATGGGTTTGCCCGGCGTCGTAGCCGCCGTCGGCGAACACGCATTGCAGCCAGGGAAAGCGCTGGCGAACCTTGTGCAACAGCAGGGCTGCGCCGTCGCGGTCCTGCACGGCGGCGGAGTGCACAGCCAAGCGGATCGACAAGGGCCAGGATTGAGGCGAAGTTTGTGGCGAGCTTGTCGTGAGCCAAGTCGCGATAGGACGGAAGTCCTTCAGCCTTGAGAAGGTCGCCTCGATGTGCCAGGGCGAGCCGCTCTTCAGCATATGGACGACGCCCGACAGCACGCGGCGGTCATCGACCCGGCAGGCGCCGGGCTGGTTGGTGGGCATGAACGGGCCGATCGCCGCCCACTGCTCGTCAGAAAGCCAGAACAGCTCAGCCATCGTCGCCTCCACTACGCCGCAGACGGCAGGAAAAGGCGATTGTCATGCCAATGCAACAACTTGATCAGGTTGGGACCCTGGCGCGTTGAGGCCTGATGCAATGAAGGGCGAGGTCACCACCTGAAGATCGCTGAACGGCCGCTTTCAGACGCAGCGTTGATCAGCCTCCACGACGAGGTTGGTTGGAAGCTGCCATCGGCGTGATCTCCGCTCATCAACATGACACCATCCAGAACAGCCTCTGTCCTTCCGGCCAGCATCGGCTGGATTACAGCCGATCGGCACTGCGTCCCTTCCAGCCACTCCCGCCTTCTGGATCAGCCAGGAGCAGCTTTGGCAAGGCTGGCGCGTCGGTCGTCATTCGACGTTCTTCACTTGCGGCAGATAGGCGCCATAGCCTTCCGCCTCCATCTCGGCCCTTGGGACGAACCGGAGCGAGGCCGAGTTGATGCAGTAGCGCAGGCCGCCGCAGTCACGAGGGCCGTCGTCGAAAACATGGCCGAGATGGCTGTCGCCGTGCTTCGAGCGAACTTCGATGCGGACCATGCCGTGCGACGCGTCCCTGAGTTCGGCCACGTTGGCCGGCTCGACCGGCTTCGTGAAGCTCGGCCAGCCGCAACCCGACTCGTACTTGTCGGCGCTCGCGAACAGGGGTTCGCCGGAGACGACGTCCACGTAGAGGCCGGGCTCCTTGTTGTGGAGGAGCGCCCCCGTGCCCGGTCGCTCCGTGCCGTTGCGTTGGGTCACCTGGTGCTGCTCCAGCGTCAGCGCCGCCACGGCTTCCTCGGTCTTGCGGTAGCTGGTCATTGGCAGATCCTCCTGGGTGGCATCGACATGGCGCTGGCGCAACGGCCGCGCCACCCGGGCTGCAGCCCAAAGCCGAAAGGCAACCTCGCCGATGGTCAAAGTGGGAGGGCGCGACGCTGCGACGACCGGACAGCGGTGAACCTGACGATGTCGGCCACGACGCCGGACGTCTCTGCCGATTGCAGAGCGGCACCGAGTGCCGTGTCGTCGCGAAACTCGCAGACGGCCGTGGCGATGCTCGAGCCGCCCTGGCTTGCAGGGAAGAAGGCAGAACGGAACCGCAGATCCTGCGAGTTCCAGACATCCAGCACCGGGGAATGTGAACGCGCGCATAGTAATCCCGGTCGAAGCGTGTCGCATCATCACCGGGGTAGGTCACGAGGAGTGTCGTCATGACTTTGACGTTTCGGGCATCAGAGAAAGTTCTGCCATAACGGACCAGTCCTTCTCGCCGAGGGCGCCTCGACGGCCATGCGGCCGCGCAAGCTGCGCGTCATAGGGTCAAGGCGCTCCACAGTGCCGGACATAATGGTCCTTCAGGCTGGGCCGTCCTCCGCAAGCTGACGAAGACCAGCGCGAGCGGACCTTCACGCGCCGGGACATCCCGCCCGATGCGGTCGCGCAGACCATGAGCGATGGCAGGTCTCCTGGCTCGCGAGTCACTGCCCGGCGCCGACCTTCCCGAAGCATCGGTCGCTTCAATGGTGTCGCGAGGCGTCGGGCTCGCCGCTTACAGTTGCGGGGACAGCCGCGGCATGGGGCCTCGCCGTCCGCACCGCGTTCCCTTCTGATCCCCGAGAGGAACCATCGCGCGCAGCCTAGCGGATCGGCTCGGCGGGCGTCAGCTATTGGATCAGGCCGAAGCCGCAGCCTGGTACACGCTGACTGGACCCTTGCGGTACTCGGCGGTGACCCTGCGCGGCCTCACACCTTACAAGGCAATCTGCCAAACCTGGACAAAGGAGCCTGACAGGTTCACCCTCGACCTGCTCTACAAAACGCCGGGACTGAACAGCTAATGCGCTATGAAGCAGAACTGGTCTGGCGCAGCAGACCTGGAGCGGTTTCGTTTTACATCGGCTCATATCCGGCATGGTCGAAGTAGCTGGCGCACTCGCGAGGCGTGACTTTGGCGAGTGCGTCTTTGATGGCTCGGAGCAGGTCAGGATGGTGCAGGCGGCAGCCTTGCGCAACAGTGCCTCGGGCTTGGCGAAGGCCATCTCGATCGGGTTGAAGTTGGGGCTGTAGGGCGGCAGGTCGCGGTGCGCACCCCGACGCGCTCGTGAGCGGGCAGGTTGACCCATCCTCGACCGCGTTCTCTGACTACATCCCCCGATGCCGTCCGCAAAACCATCGCCGCGAGGATGTCGACGTCCGCCGACGCGAGCTTGCGCATGCTCGGTCCGGCTCTGGTGCTCGGTTGCTGCTCAGGCGTCGTCACCCGCTTATCGGTCAGGCCGTGCATCGCCTGCGCCGCCCTCCTCGTGGCGACGGCGCCGTCGCTCGCCATCCTCGGCACGTCGGCGAATCCGTCCGACCAGATCGTCGCGGCGATGTTTGTCCTCTTCTTGATCGGCGGCGTGCGCCACCTCGATCGCGCCATGGTCCGCAATATCGCCTCGCGGCTCGACATGGCGGCCCTAGCGAGGCACGACCACTTCACGGGTCTCCTCAACCGGCTCAGGCTGCGCGAGGCGTTCATCGAGGTTATGGCGGGCAAGGGTGCTGCGCCTCGATCTCGACGGCTTCAAGGAGGTGAACGATCGACACGGCGATCTCGCCGGCGACGCTGTCCTGAGGGACGTCGCGCGGCGGCCGCGGCCGCCCTGACCCGGCTCGGCGGCGTCGAGTCCGTGGTCGATCGCCCCGGCCTCGACGGCGATCGCGCGAACGCCTTGATTGGTCGCCTCGGCGTTGGCCGAGCCTTTCGCGTGGAAGGGCGGGTGGCTGGTCGTCGGGGCGAGCATCGGCCGCGCGTCGGCGACCCCGGACCGATCTGGGCTGGAGGACGCGCCGCGCGCCGCCGACGAGGTCTCCTACGCGGCCAAGCATGGGAAACGGCGCGCCCGCGGTGGCCGGGATGGCGTCGGAGGGCGACGAACGCTCGCCATCCGCGCCGCCTGAGCGCGCCTGCCGATCGCGCCCCGCCCGGCGCGCCGGATCGGCGCCGGCGACCTTCGCGGCCACCCGCTACGAGAAGAGCGCCGCAAGCTTCGCCGGTCTCCTCCACCTCGCCGCCGTCGACTGGCTCAGGCGATGGCAGACCCTCATCCCCATAGTCACTTGCCTGCCTTATTTTGGTGACCTACCGTACCTGCCGAAACGGAACCACCGGTATCGAACGTGCCGAAGAAAAGGTTCGGAGCCGAGTTGTGTCGTGGCCTCGGCCAAGCGATGTCTCGACCAAGGGAAGCACGCGAAGGTGACGGACTTGCAGGTAGCGAGTCCGATAAGATCGGGACGCGAGCTGCTCCGTCCATTCCAATTGTGACACTCCCGCAGTCAAAACGCGCTTTCTTGGCCATCCGAGGCGGTCATAAGATGTATCTGCCAGCTTCCGCTTTAGTCTTGCAAGGCGTGGGACTGAAGCTGGAGACTTCGGGTTTACAAGCACCGACCCTGCGAGATTAGCTGAGCGATGATGAGCGGCATCCACTTCATCTCCGGCCTGCCCCGCTCCGGGTCGACCCTGCTGGCGGCGCTGCTGCGGCAGAACCCGGCGTTGCACGCCAACATCTCCAGCCCGCTCGGCGCCATGGTCGGGGCGATGCTGGGCAGCATGAGCGTCGGCAACGAGACGTCGGTCTTCATCGACGACGCGCAGCGCACGGCGGTGCTGAAGGGCTTGTTCGAGTCCTTCTACGGCGTCCACCACAGCGAGCGCACGGTGTTCGACACCAATCGCGGCTGGACCACGCGCATCGACCTGCTGGCCAGGCTGTTCCCCGATGCCAAGGTGATCTGCTGCGTGCGGCACGTGCCCTGGATCATCGACAGCGTGGAGCGGCTGATCCGGGGCAACCCGCTCGAACTCTCCAGGATCTTCGATCTCGACCAGGGCGGCACCGTGTACTCGCGCGCCGACGGGCTGATGAGCAACGGCGGCATGGTCGGCTTCGCCTTGAACGCGATGAAGCAGGCGATGCACGGCGCTGAGGCCTCGCGGATGATGCTGCTGCCCTACGACGCGCTGGCGAGCGATCCGGCGACGGCGATGGAGGCGGTCTACCGCTTCACCGGGCTGCCGCCATTCCCACACGACTTCGAGGCCATCAGCTTCGAGACGGCCGAGTTCGACGCCCGGCTCGGCACGCCGGGGCTGCACCGCGTGCGGCCGAAGGCGGAGCGCGTGGAGCGCGAGACGATCCTGCCGCCCGACCTTTGGGCCCGCTACGAGGGCGCCAGCATCTGGCGCAACCCCGACTTCAACAAGGGTCGTATCGAAGTCGCCTGAGTGTTACAGTATCCGCTGGTTGTCGCAGCGTAACGATGGGATTGGGAGACCGAGTGATGGCAGCACCTTACAATTTCGCCTACGCCGGCAGCGGCGGCATGGGGTCGCCGCAGACGTTCACGGTGCCGACCACCGGCACCTTCGACATCACCGGCTACGGCGGCCAGGGCGGCAACTCGGGGGCCGATCACGCGGCCGGCGGCAAGGGCGCCGAGGACGGCGGCAACTTCTCGCTGACGGCCGGCGAGAAGCTGAAGATCTTCGTCGGCGGCCAGGGCGGCCAGGGCTACACGGCACAATACGCCGGAGAAGGCGACGGCGGCGGTGGCGGCGGCACGTTCGTGCTCGCCAGCACCAATGGCGGACCCTACACCCTGCTGCTTGCCGCCGGCGGCGGCGGTGGCAGCGGAGCAAGCTCGGGTGCCGGAGGTGCGGGTGTCATCACCCCCCAGGGCAACGGCGCTGGCGGGAAGGCTGGGGCGCAGGCAGAAGGCGAATATTATGCGCCCAGCGGCGGTGCGGGGTTCAAGAGCAACGGAGACCCCGGCCTTGGCTACGTCGCGACCCACACCAACATGACTCCAGGCGGCACGAGCGTGTCGTCCACCACGAACCCCGGGGCTGGCGGGCCCGTCCAGGGCGGCCCCTTCAACCCGGCGGACGTGAATGGTGGCGGCGGCTTCGGTGGCGGCGGCTCGGGGTACCAGCACGCTGGCGGCGGCGGCGGCGGCTACACCGGCGGCAATGCCGGCTCATATACACGTCCTAATGGTTCGAGGTATCTTGCTTCGACCGGCGGCTCGTCCTACATCGCCTCGTCCGGCACCGCGATCGCGGCGCAGCAGGTCGCCGGCGAGAACGTGGGGAACGGCAAGGTCGAGATCACCGCCGTGTGCTTCGCCTCCGGCACACTGATCCGCACGGCGCGCGGCGACATCGCCGTGGAGGCGCTGCAGGTCGGCGACCTTGCGGTGACGGCGTCCGGCGCCCACCGCCCGATCCGCTGGCTCGGCCATCGCACCGTGTCGTGCCGCAGCCATCCTCGTCCCCATGAAGCCATGCCGGTGCGGGTCGCCGCTCACGCCTTCGGCGACAACCGCCCCGCGCGCGACCTGCTGGTGTCGCCCGGGCACTCGCTCTGCGCCGACGTCGTCGGCGAGGTGCTGATCCCGGCCTCCGCGATGGTCAACGGCACTACGATCACCCAGGAGGAGATGGAACATGTCACCTACTGGCACGTCGAGCTCGACAGCCACGACATCCTGCTCGCCGAGAACATGCCGGCCGAGAGCTACCTCGAGATGGGCAACCGCTGCTTCTTCGCGGACGGTGACGTCGTCGCGCTCGACGCCTCGCCCGACGCGCCTGTGGCGACCCACGCCGACTTCTGCCGGCCGTTCCACGCCGATGGCGCCCTGGTCGAGGTGGTGCGCGCCCAGCTTGCCGCTCGCGCCCCGCGGCTTGGCTGGCGCCTGGAAGAGCAAGGCTTGGGCGACCTCCACCTGATGGTCGATGGCGTCCGCCTCGACCCGCAGCTGCGTGGCCTTGCGGCCCGCTTCACGGTGCCGCCGGCGGCGCGCGACGTGTGGCTCGTGTCCAGCACCAGCGTTCCCGCGACGATCTGGTCGTCGTCGGACACCCGCACGTTGGGCGTCTGCCTGCAGACCTTGGCCATCGACGACGGCTTCGGCGCGGCGCTTGCCATCGTGATGGACGATCCACGCCTGTGCGTCGGCTTCCACGGCGTCGAGCGCGACGGCGAGAGCAAGCGGCGTTGGACCGCTGGCCGCGCCCTGCTGCCGGCAAGCCTGTGGGATGGTACGGAAGACGAGTTCTTCCTGCGCATCGAACTGGCGTTCCCGGCGCTCCCGCGTTGGGCGGCGCCCGTGCCAGTCGCCAGCGTTGAGGCCCTACCACGCCTTATCGCCTGAGGCAGGGTTCGTCCTGAAGCGCCGGCTGGGTACCCGGCGCCTCTTCGCTCGACTGCTGTCGCTCGCATCGACCGGCGGCGATTCAGGGCTTGCAGCCAAAGCGACCTGAGCCGGCGCCGACCTCGCCAGCGCGCTACTTCGCCGAGCCGAGCTTCCGCTTCCACTCGGCGGCGGAGAATGCGCCGGTGCCGAGCGGCCGGCCGGGTCCCAATTCGTCGGCGCGGGCGAGCGGCACGACCACCGGTTCGAAACCGGCCTGTGTCACGAGGTCCGAGCCGACCGACACCGCCTTCGGGTCGTCGCCGGCTAGGGGAATGGCGACGCGATCGCCCTTGCGGAAACCGTCGGCCGCCATGTCCTTGTAGTTGATGGCGTTGAAGCCGCGCACCAGATGCGAATCGGGCATCAGCCCGGCGGAGTAGGCGCCGATGCCGACCTTGCGGACGTCGTCGGCGATCGCGCCATCACGGGCGGGAATGGCGTTGGTCGCGTCGAACACCACCTTGCCCTTGAGCGCGGCGGCGTTGGCGGTCGTGACCTCCGGCATCGCCTTGTAGGGCACCGCCATCACCACCACGTCGCCGAAGGCGATAGCCTGCGCGGGCGTGCCGACCGTGGCGCCGGGGCCGGCCTCGGCGGCGACCGCCTTCAGTTCGTCGGGATGGCGCGAGGCGAACATCACCTCGTCGCCGGCCTTGGTCCATAGCATGCCGAGCGTCGAGCCGACGTGGCCGGCGCCGATGATGCCGATCTTATGATGCGCGCTTTCGGCGCGGACCGCGGGGCTGGCGGCGTGGGCGGAGGCGGCGACGATGAGTGTCGCTACCGCGCGCCTGGAAAAGGTCGGCATGGATGATCTCCTGGTCAGGACGACGGCTGCGGTGCCCGATCGCTGTCCTGCCAACGCGCGACGCGGCGCGGCGTCCCATCCCGAAGATGTGACCCCCGAAGCCCGCATCGATCTGGCAGCATGATCGCCGCCCCGCGGTCCGCCTCCATCGGCGGGCAGGCAGCCTCCCTGCCGATCGATCCTGCGGTGGGCGCGAGCGTCGGCCACGAGGGCGGATCGCGGTCCGAGCGGCCGATCGCGTCCTGAAAGAGAGAGACCATCCGCGTTGCAAGCCGGTGCCGAGACGTTGAACGCCACGCCGCCGCAGGCGGACCACGTGCCCGACGAGCCGCGCCGCTTCCTCGGCGGGCTGGTGGCGGTGCGTGCGAGCGAGGTCGCCGCGCTGACCTACGCCTGGCTCTACATCCTGGCCGTGCTGATGTCGTACTACATCATGCGGCCGATCCGCGACGAGATGGGCGTCGCCGGCGGCGTGAAGAACCTGACGTGGCTGTTCACCGGCACGCTGGTGGCGATGATCGCCCTCAACGTGCCGTTCGGCGCGCTCGTCCGCGCCCTGCCGCGGGCGCGCTTCATCGCGATCACCTACCGCTTCTTCGCCGCCAACATCCTCGCCTTCGCGCTCGCCCTTTGGCTCGCCGACAGGGCGCAGGCGGTGTGGGTCGGGCGCGTCTTCTTCATCTGGATCTCGGTGTTCAACCTGTTCGTCGTCTCGATCTTCTGGGCGATGATGGTCGACACCTTCGATTCCGAGCAGAGCAAGCGGCTATTCGGCTTCATCGCCGCCGGCGCCACGGTCGGCGCGCTCATCGGCTCCTTCGTGGTGGTGGCGCTGGCCAAGCACGTGCCGCAGACCGCGCTGCTGGTCGGCGCCGCCGCCCTGCTCGAGGTCGCGGTGTTCTGCGTCAGGCGCCTGTCGACGCGGGCCAAGGCGATGCGCCGCGAGGAGGCCGCCACCGCCGACGAGAGGGTCGGCGGCAGCCTGTGGGCGGGCTTCGTCAAGACCTTCTCCTCGCCCTACCTCCTCAACACGGCGCTGTTCCTGCTGCTGTTCTCGCTGACCTCGACGTTGCTGTACTTCGAGGTCGCCGATGTCGCCGCGACCGCCTACCGCGACAGGGCAGCGCGCACGGCGTTCTTCGCCGACATCGACCTCGCGGTGAACGTGCTCACCCTGCTCGTCCAGCTCTTCGCGACCGCGCCGCTGCTGCGCCGGCTCGGCGTGATGCTGACCTTCGCGCTGCTGCCGGCGGCGAGCGTGCTCGGCTTCGGCTATCTTGCCCTCGCGCCCTCCGTCGCCGCCATCGTCGCCTTCCAGGTGTTCCGCCGCGCCGCCAACTTCGCGGTGGCGCGACCGACGCGCGAGATCCTCTACACCGTCGTGCCGCGCGAGGACCGCTATAAGGCGAAGAGCTTCATCGACACGGTGGTGTACCGCCTCGGCGACCAGCTCGGCGCCTGGTCGAGCGATCTCGGCCACGGGCTGAGCCACACCGCGCTCGCCGTGCTCGCCATCCCGCTCTCGGTCGCCTGGCTCGTCGGCAGCCTGTGGCTCGGGCGTCGTCAAGAGCAGTTGGCGGCGAGCAACACGGCGCAGGAGGCGGGCGGCGCGCCTTGACCGTCCTCATGCCAGACCTTCCTCATGCCAGGAGCGATCGCCATGGACCGTCACCCGCCGCACCACGCCACGAGGCGCCGCGTGCTCGGCACCGGAGCCGGCGCCGCGCTGCTGCTCGGCCTCGATCCGCTCGCCGTGCTTGCCGATGACGCGGTCCTGCGGCGGAAAATCCCGTCCACGGGCGAACTCCTCCCCGCCATCGGCCTTGGCACCGGCGGCAGCACCGGCGAGACCTACAGGGCCGACACCGCCGAGGCGCGGGCATCGCTCGACGCCGTGGTGAAGGCCATGCTGGCGGCGGGCGCGACGCTGATCGACACGGCCTCGACCTACGGCGACGCCGAGGCGGTCATCGGCTCGGTGGTCGCGCAGAACAAGCTGCGCGACAGGGTCTTCATCGCCACCAAGATGGAGGCGACCGAGCCGAAGGCCGGCGCGGCCGAGCTGCAGCGCTCGCTGAAGCGGCTGCAGGTGACGAAGGTCGACCTCGTGCAGCTGCACAACGTCCGCGACCCGCAGCAGAGCCTGGCGATGTTCCGGCAGTTCAAGGCGGAGGGCCTCACCCGCACCTTCGGCGTCACCTCCACCTTCCCCGAGGACTACGCCGCCATGGAGGCGGTGGTGCGCCGCGAAAAGCCTGAGTTCATGGAGGTCGGCTACTCCATCGGCGACCGGCAGGCGGAGGAGCGCCTCCTGCCGGCGGCGGCCGACGCCGGCGCGGCGGTGCTGGCAGCCCAGCCGGTCGGCGGTGGGCGCAGCCCTCTGTTCAAGCTCGTGAAGGGCAAGGCCCTGCCGCCGATCGCCGGGGAGATCGGCGCGGCGAGCTGGGCGCAGTTCTTCCTCAAGTACGTGCTCTCCCACCCCGCCGTGACGGCGGCGATCCCCGGCACCACCAGCGTGGGCCACATGGAGGACGACCTCGGCGCGATGCGCGGACGGCTGCCCGACGCCGGCGAGCGTAGGACGATGGCAGCGACGTTCGACGCGATGCGGTGAGGCTGCGCCGGGATCGCGGGATGCGTCCGCGGCCCTGGGGGCCTCCTCTTTCAAATCGCCGCCGGATCGAGACCACGGCGCTGAGCTTCAACGCCCCGCACCGATGGTCGCAGCGCCGGCCCTGCGGCCTCCGTCAGCCGGCCGGTCGCGCTTGGTAGGACGCGATCTGGTCGAGCGTCAGCGCGCGGGCGGGCCGGCCGGCGGCGACGGCCCTGTACCAATCGATCGTCCAGGCCAGCGCCTCGGCGGTGGCGAGGCGGGGCCGCCAGCCGAGCCTGTGGAGCGCCTTGGCGGCGTCGACGCGCAGCAGCATCGCCTCGTGGGGCCAGCTGTTGGCATCCTGGTGCCACGTCGCCCCTTCGCCCCACAGGGCGGTGGCACGCTCGACCACCCGGCCGACCGGCCAGGCGTCGCCGTCCTGCGGACCGAAGTTCCAGCCCTCGGCGACAGCGGCGCTCTGCTCGCAGAGGGCCTCTGCGAGCACGAGGTAGCCGGCGAGCGGCTCCAGCACGTGCTGCCAGGGGCGCGTCGCCAGCGGGTTGCGGATCATCACCGCCTCGCCTTGGCTCCAGGCGCGCACGCAGTCCGGGATCAGCCGGTCGCGCGAGTGGTCGCCGCCGCCGATGACGTTGCCGGCGCGCGCCGAGGCGAGGCGCGGACCGCCCTCGCGGTTGAAGAACGAGCGGCGGTAGCTCGCCGTGACCAGCTCGGCGCAGCCCTTGGAGGCGCTGTAGGGGTCCGAGCCGCCCATCCGCTCGTCCTCGCGGTAGGCCCAGAGCTGCTCGACGTTCTCGTAGCACTTGTCGCTGGTGACGTTGACCACGGCGCGCAGCTCCGGCGCGGCGCGGGCGGCGTCGAGCACGTTGCACAGCCCGACGACGTTGGTCGCGAAGGTGTCGGCCGGCGCCTCGTAGGACGGATGGACCAGCGCCTGCGCGGCAAGGTGCAGCACGATCTCGGGGCGGGCGGCGGCGAAGGCCGCGGCGACGGTGCCGCCGTCGCGGATGTCGCCGAACCGCGCACCGCCCGGCTG